>CAYJFF010000088.1:0-11961 GCA_964369345.1 uncultured Oscillospiraceae bacterium | reverse complement strand
ATTTTCATCTATGTCATCAAGCAATTTTAGGGACTTTTCCAGTGCTTGCATAGTGTTTCGCTTATGTTTCTTGAAAAACGGATATAGCAAGATGATGTCGCCATTTTCATCAAGCATAAAAATAATCCGCACCATGTTTTTGATGCGGACTCGTAGCTCGTACAGATGACTGTACCTTTCGATTGTGAAGTGCTTGACGTGTGGCTCTGTCATATATTCCGTATATGTGGTAAGGTTGCTAATCGCTTGCAAAATCTTTGCCACTACCTTTTTGTCGCAGGTATATATATAATCCTGTATTGGAATATCGCTGTTCGCTGATTTGTAGATGTGTATTTTTTTCAATAGATTTTCTCCTTACTTTAGTATAGTTGATTGTAAGCTACTATTATTGGGTGATATGATGGAAAAAAAGGAGGTTAATGATATGAGTAAAGAATTAGTTGCCAAAAATGGTTATATTGTTGGAAGTAAAAAATATATCGAAAAGCTACCTAATGATCCAAATCATAGTTATTATGTTCTTAATCGAGATATTTCACAGGGATTGAAAAACAACGATTTTGTAATGGACAAAAATGTTAAACGACTATATGATTTTTATAGGGGACTTGAAAGAATAGGTATAAAATGCTATACTTTAAAAAACAAAACACACTCACTCGATTGGTATACTGGTGGCGATAGGTATCAGATACAGAAACTACAAAGATTGTTAAATTCACTTCATTTCAAAGGTAAGCATGGATATCTTACAGTAGATGGTGTGTATGGTAAAGAAACACTTTATGCGTGGGATAGTTTTGTAGATAGATTAATAAAAGCGACTGTACCGACACTTACATTCATCGATCCACTACAGAGTAATATTACAGGTATAAAATCTATACCATTAGATGACGGAACATCTTCTCTTAGGGATTTTTCTTCAAGATTTCTAGATCCCAAAGGTAAAGGCAAGGGAACTGTTATATTTAGGGCGGATACCCCACATAATGGTGCAAATTATTTGCATACCAACACACTGGATGCAAATGCATTTAAACCTAGTGTTTATAATGCAAATAAAATTCAGAAATATTTTTTAACAAAATATAGTAAGCAAGAGATAAATAAAATTACATATAACTTACTTAAAAATTTTGATGGTTATGCAAAAAAAATAAGAGTTGGAGGCAAAATTTTACTTGTAGTAGGTATAGTGCTTGATGCATTAGAACTTGGAATCGCTATTGACAAAGACTTAAAAGATGCAGATAAAAAGCTTGGGAAAAAGACTATACTGACAGCAGCAAGCATTGGAGGGCGTTGGGTAGGTGGACTTGCTGGTGCGAAAGTTGGCGCAGCCGTCGGAGCTTCTATCGGAACAGCTATTTTTCCTGGCGTGAGAACGGTTATAGGTACTACAGTCGGTGGCATTGCAGGTGGAGTGGGGGGTAGTTATGGCGGTGATTTGCTCGCAAAATGCGTTGTAGATATAACTGTAATAGAGAGGTGATTATAATATGCTTTTTAGCAGAGAAGAATACCAGAAAAGAAAACAACGAAAACTTGAATGGGATATGTTTGCAGAAAAACATCATGATGCTTTTGTGTTAGAAGACCCGATGAAATATGCTCAAACATGTGAAGAAATAGCGCAGTATTATAAACCATGGGTCGATTCTTATGAATGTCTTAGACTCATGGAAGCGGTTCATGGTGGGGCGGAAAACCACGAGATTATATATAGAGAAGTAGTATCGGAGTTGTGCTCAAATTACACTGTTATAACAAAAATATCCAATTTAAAGCCAGAATATAAGAAGAAAAAATTTGAAAGCGTGCCTATTGATTATAATTTTGCAAAATTCTACTATGATATGTCGAAAATTTTCGGTGTTGCGGATGTGTTTTATGATGATGGAAACACTATGCTTTCAGTATCCAATGGAGCTAATCCAACCTTTATAGGTATGATATATGAGTATGATACGTATTATCTTTGCGGTGCTAAATGTGAAATATTTGGATACAAAAACTTGGATTTGAAAGAGCGTAACTACACACACTTAAATAATATTGTAGAAACTACTCCTTGTAACATTCATTTAGCTATGTCTGCTGAATATGACATAATTAAAATTATGCTAAATAAATCCGAAAAAAATATCGATGTAGCAGGTATAGTAAAAGCCATCTGCACAAAATACGGCAAGACACTGATTGTAGAATAAGCTACGCATCAGCTATTCCAGTATAACTATCATAGGTGGCATTGCTGGTTCGTACGGTGGGAACAGTTTAGGCAAAATGGTTGTGGATATAACTGTGATAGAGGAGTAGATTATGGGTTTGTTTAATTTATTTAAAAAGAAAACTACCGAGCAGGAGCAAGAAGATTATTCTAAAACTTTGCTTTTGTTTAAAGATTTACCACAAAAATATGGAGATGAGAATGATTATGATAAATTTGTCGAACAGTATACAGAATACGATTTATCTGAGCATGTTCAGGGAACAGTTCCTGATTTAGAGGAGATTTTTGAGCCAGTTATCTTTGCACTTTGCAAGGAGCACCATACAATAACGTATGTATCTTGCAGAGATGAGCTTACTAATTGCAGTGCAAATTTCCCACTAGTTTACAGCAAGCTTGCAAAAGCGTTTAATGTGCCTGACGTTTTTTGTGATAATAAAAGCAAGCTTATATGCTATTCTTATGGCGCAAACAGCTCTCTTACAAAGCTTAATTTTCAAGAATATCCTATGTATGCCGATTTTTGTGAGGTTAAGTTTTATTGTTACAAGAATTTAGATATATCAAATAAAAATTTTGATACGCTGTGCGAGCAGCTAAATGCAGATTTTGACATAAGATTTATACTGAACACCTGCCACAACAATCTTATAATACAGATAAAAAATGACTGTCTGCACGAAGATGTAGAAAAAACTATAAGCGACATCTGCACAAAGCACGGTAAGACATTAATTGTAGAATAAACTACGCCCCCTCGACCAAAGCTTTGTCAGTCAAGGGGGCGTAAGCATTTTGTTATTTAGCTATATTTTCGTCATTCCACTTTTGTAGCAGTGTTATCATTATATCTTCTATCTGCTGTGTGGAATAGTCTTTGGGGAAGTATTGTTGCAGGGTGGAACGCTTAAAGGTAATGCCTTGGTTTTTCTGTGGCTTGTCCTGTAAAACGGCAAGTACAGCGGTTCTATCAAAACTACCATCTGTGCTTATCTGTCGCAGTTCCTTTGCCTGTGCTATTGAGGGGATAGTATCTTCTGCCTGCATAACGTTCAGTAATATTTCCTGCTCTGCCTTTTTGATTTGCACAAATTATGGTTTTTATGTTCAAATTCCTTTCTGCTAATATATTGTTGATTAAATTTATATTAATAAATAATCAGTGAAAAATATTCAAATAAAACCCCCCTCTACATAGCATTAATCTGCTATACAAAAGGGGGATAATCTGATAAAAATAGATGTTTTGAATGAAATCTCCTTGTCTTTGCCTCTGGTTACATTTCTCAACATCCGCAAACTTCTGTCTGCTACTTTGTATATGTATAGAGGGTGCACTGGCTCTCAGCCTAACACCATATCTGCCACCTTGTTTCATTATTTCAGGTTGCTCTAGACTTAGCTCATCCATAGTGGGCATAACTATACCATATCCAGTAGCCTGAACTTCTTCTAGTGCACCACATATTTTGTTGTACTTTGCACGTATCTTAGCAAGCTCCACCATGCAGGGCATTAGGCTCTCTTCATCATTTATCTCTAGCCCAGTTGCCTCACCCAGTATTTTGTAGAAAAGACCATTGGATATATCTAGTCTGCAACGCACAGTACCAGTACCAAGGTCGATATCACCAACCCACGCATCACTAATATTTGTACTTTCTTTTAACATATTGATATGCTCACCAAGGCTTGTGAGTTTTGTGAGTAGTGGTGCTATTTCACGCACCTTGCAATAAATGGAGTCTTTTAGCCAGTGACCTTTTTCTAGGTTCATTATCCAGCCAGGCATGTTAAATGCAACTTCTTTTAGTGGGAACTCGTATAATATCTGTGTTAGAATATCGCGGATATCCTCCTCGTCAAGCTCCATACAGTTTATGCTTATCACAGGGACACCATATTTTTCGCGTAATGCCTGCTTTAGCTCCTTGCTCTGCGCACTTTTGGGCATGGTGCAGTTTAGCAAAATTACAAATGGCTTGTTTATTGCCTTTAGCTCATCTATTACACGCTCCTCGGCTTCTTCGTACTCGCTACGTGGGATATCACTAATGCTGCCGTCGGTAGTAACTACAAGACCTATTGTGCTGTGCTCGGTTATAACTTTTTTAGTGCCTATCTCTGCTGCCATATTAAACGGCACTTCTCTGTCAAACCATGGTGTCATTACCATGCGTGGCTGGTTGTTCTCTATATAGCCGAGCGAGCTTGGCACTATGTAGCCTACACAGTCAATCAGGCGTACATTAAAGTTTGCATTACCCTCCAGTGTCAGCTTGACTGCTTCTTCTGGAATAAACTTAGGCTCTGTAGTCATGATAGTCTTGCCAGAGCCAGACTGTGGCAACTCGTCAACAGCTCGTTCGCGTCGTGCGTCATTCTCTATTTTTGGCAGTACCATGTTCTCCATAAATTTTTTTATAAAGGTAGATTTACCCGTACGCACAGGCCCCACAACACCAGCGTGTGTATAGGTAGGACTAATTAATAGTGAGATGTTTTGTCGATTTTTGACTTTTTTTGTAAGCTAAGATATAATAAGTATTATTAATTACATTTGGAGCTTCAATAACTAATCAAAAAAGGGGGATATGTGTGAAAATAAATAAGCTTTGGGTAAAGATAGGTGTGTTACTGCGTGGTATAATGATTTTCTTGACACTGGAACTGCAAATAGTATTTTGGGTGGCACTTATTTACTTTTTGGGCGAGTTTGTAGATTTGTTGGTGGTGCTACTGTTATTTATTAATGTGCTAGTAACTATAAAAATTATTATAAATGACACATATCCAGAAACAAAAATACCGTGGATACTTATACTAAATTTTGTACCACTGGTGGGTGCAGTTATTTACATAGTTTTTGGCAAGCAAGTGCTTAGCAAAAAGAAAATAGCTATTCTGCAAAAGATTGATGAGCAACAGAAAATAGGGCTGGAGGCTGTGAATAAAAAAAATGCAGATTTCTTTGCTGATAACCCCATTGTGCTACGACAGTCTGAATATATAAGGCGAGTAGCAACTTCCCCAGCGTATAGCAATACAGAGGTGGAGTATTTCCCACTGGGCGAGGAAAAATGGAATGCAATGTTAAGAGAGCTAAAAGCTGCCAAGAAATTTATCTTTCTGGAATATTTTATTATAGAAGAAGGGAAAATGTGGAGCGCTATCGAGGAGATACTGATAGAGAAAGCAGCAGAGGGCGTAGATGTAAGAGTGATGTATGATGACCTAGGATGTTTGATGACGCTACCCATGGGTTTTGCAAAAAGACTGCAAAAACACAATGTAGATTGCCGTGCGTTTAATAAATTCAACAACCTTTTCAATGCAAATTTCAATAGCCGTGACCACAGAAAAATATGTGTAGTTGATGGAAATATAGGCTTTACAGGTGGTGTAAACCTCGCAGATGAATACATCAACCACAAGAAAAAGCATGGGCACTGGAAAGACACAGCAGTGCTGTTTAGGGGAGAGGCTGTGTATAACCTAACAGTTATGTTCCTGTCTATGTGGGGCTCGCTAACTGGGGAAGTGGAGGAGTTTTTGGACTATGCGCCCACCAAGACATACAGGGCAGATGGCATAATACAACCGTATTCCGACACACCACTTGACAATGACGCAGTGGGTGAGAATGTGTATATGAGCATGCTGAACTGTGCACAAAAGTACGTCTATATAACTACACCATACCTAATAATTAGCCGTGAGATGATGGTGTCACTAATGGCAGCAGCAAAAGCTGGGATAGATGTAAGGTTGATGTTGCCCGGTATTCCTGATAAAAAAACAGTTATGTTTTTGTCACGCTCGTACTATATAGAGCTACTAAAAGCAGGTGTTAAAATATATGAATATACACCTGGGTTTATACACTCAAAAATGTTTGTGTGCGATGATGAAACAGCAGTAGTAGGAACTATAAACCTAGATTATAGGAGTCTTGCACTGCACTATGAATGTGGTGCTTTTATGTACAAATCGTCCGCTGTGCTAAAAATAAAAGAGGACTTTTTGAGCACAGAAGCAAGCTGTAAAGAAATCACCCTAGAAAACCACCCATACCCCAAGAAAATGAAGTTTTTACAGCTTATGTGGCTAGGTATTCTACGGACATTCTCGCCACTTATGTAATATAATAAAATGATAACGAGGGACGTAAATGACGGATACTAAAAGAGGTCTGAACAGGGACACTATCAAGTATATAGCAATGTTTACTATGCTACTAAACCACATATCTACAATATTTATGCCCAGCAATGACCCACTAGCTGTGTTTTTTAGGAATATAGGGTACTTTACAGCTATTTCTATGTGCTATTTCTTGGTAGAGGGTATTAAGTATACACGCTCCCAAAAAGACTATGGCAAGAGATTGTTTATATTCGCGCTGATTTCACAAATTCCGTTTAGCATAGCATTTACCAGTAGCGGGATAATCGGGCATACACCGCTGAATATGTTCTTTACGCTGTTTATTTGCTTTTGTGTAGTAAAGACACTACAGGGCGACAACAGCAAAATATCAAAGACATTTACCATACTGGGGCTAGTATTTCTCTCGCTGTTCTGTGACTGGCCATTTATGGCACCGATTTATACCATGTTGTTTGTGTGGGCAGGTGGCAATAAGACAAAAATCAAGCTATCGTTTGCAGTATGCACAGTGCTGTTTGGTAGTTTTGTTTACAGCAATAATGTGCTGAGGGGTGTTGCAGGAAATGCGCTTATTTATTCTGTGATATTTGGTATGCTGGGAACGTTGTGCTCTGCTATTGTTATTTCGTTTTTCTATAATGGCAAACGTATGGAAAATTGGCAGAATTTCTCGAAATGGTTCTTTTACCTATTCTACCCTGTACACCTAATGGTACTGGGTGGTATAAGGCTAATATTGATGTAACAATATATAAATGGCTGCTGGAGATGGTTTTATTCACCTCTAGCAGCCATTTTGCTATGTATCTTATTGTGTCATAAACAAACTCGTTGTTGTCATCTAGCGTAACGTCTATTTGTGTTTTCTTTGTAAGTACACCGTCAATCATCACCATTTTTGCAGAGAAGTCACTGAGATTATCCAGTATAACAAGGTTTGCGAGCAACCCAGGTGCAACACCGCCCCTGTCGTGTAGCCTATAACATTCTGCTGTGTTTATAGTAGCCATTCTTATTGCAGAGACAGGGTCAAGACCCTCCTCTACACAAATACGCAGGCAGTCGTCCATATGCCCAGTGCTGAATATTGTCGCTGGCTCCCTATCATCGGAGCATAGCAGGCAGTAGCGCAGATTATCTTTTGTAACAGCGGGCAGTAGCTTTTTTAGGTCACGGCAAGCAGAACCCTGCCTAAACGCCACATAGATACCCCTAGAGAGTCTATCATTAGCTTCTTCTACAGTGCTACACTCGTGGTCGGTGCGTATGCCAGCAGAGATATATCCATCTAGCTTTTTACCTGCTACACTGGGCGCGTGTCCGTCTATTATTTTCCCAGAAAGGCGAGCACTGTGTATTTTTTTCATGTCCTCAGCATTACAAGCATTTACGCCAACATGGTTCATAAACTCACCCAAGCCCAGCACAGCATCACGCTGTAAGTAATCCAGCATATCATGTGCTGTGAATGTAGCGCCAGAAGTCTCGAAAGGTGTGCAGGGAACACAGGAGGGCAACATATACTTGATATCAAGAGCTGTATTATCGGCACTCTCTAGCATATAGTCAAGCCCGTCCGTGCCACAAACATTTACTATCTCGTGCGGGTCGGCTATTATGGTGGTCGTTCCTCTAGGCACTAGCAACCTACCAGCCTCGGAGGGGGAAACATATATGGACTCTAAGTGCATATGCGCATCTATAAATCCAGGTGATACATATAGCCCACCCAAGTCTATTTCTGTAGCACCATCATACTCACCAATGCCAACGATATACTTGCCACAAATAGCGATATTTCCACAAATTATCTTTCCTTGATAAACATCGACTATCTTGCAGTTTTTAAGGACAATATCTGACTTTCGTCTGTTGTTTGCCACGTCTATAATATCTATCATTTCAGCTTTGGTCATCGGTATTCCCCTTTCGTGTTACAGTGATATTCTGTTTCCATTTACATATTTTGCTGTTATCTCTACTGCATAGTCTTGGTATATAATGCTCTCAAGCCTGTTTGTGATATCAGTGCTACCAAAGTAGTTAAGCTCTGTATCATCAAGCACTATTGCATCCATTTCATAGCCAGCCTCAAAACTACCAACATCACCAAAGAACGAGCCACCGCCCTTGGTTGCCATATATAATGCCTCGCTTATAGTAAGTGGTTTTTGGCTGTTGTCTTGTAGTCGCCAGTATAGTTTTGACATGCCGATAGCATCTGACATTACCTTGAACATGGACAAAGTATGCCCACCAGCTACGTCACTGCCTAGCCCTATATTAATTCCTTTATCCAAGTATTTCTTTGCAGGGGCAATGCCAGAAGATAGGTTGACATTGGAGGTGGGGCAGTGTGCGATATATACACCTTGCTCTTTTATCAAGTCTATTTCGCTGTCACAACAATGTATACAGTGCGCCATAATTGTTTTGTTATCACCACCAAAAAGTCCGTGCATATGGTAAGCATCACCATAAAACTTAGCATCTGGTTTAAGCTCTTTTACCCACGCTATTTCCCCTAGGTTTTCTGATAAATGTGATTGGTTTGGGATACTGCGCTCTTGGGATATCTTCCCTAAATAGTCCAGTAGCTCGTCATCACAGGTGGGGATAAACCTTGGTGTTATAATGGGGGATATATTGCTGAATTTGCCCTCTATAGCTTTTAGCCACCGTAGTGTTTGTGCGTTTGAGTTCTTTGCATCAACCTCTGTTAGCGTATCTGGGCAGTTCCTGTTCATATTAACCTTGCCAACATATGCGATAAGCCCACTGTTCTCCAAGAGTGTCATAAGCTCTATTGTTGACTCTACGTGGATACTTGCGAATATAGATGCACGTGTTGTGGCACTTTTCTGCAAGTCACTCACGAGCTTAGCGTATACTTTCCTTGCATAGTCTATATCGCCAAATTTTGCTTCTTCTACAAAAGTAAAAGTATTCAGCCAGTCCAGTAGCTCTAGGTCCATGCCGGTACCCCTAAAGGCATATTGTGGTGCGTGCACGTGTAAGTCTACAAGCCCCGGTAATATTATCCTGTTACCATAGTCTGTTATAGATATATCTTTGTATTGCTGGGGTAGCTCGCTAAACACGCCAACTACCTTGTTTTCTTCACATATAATAATCCCGTTCTCGATAATGCTCAACTCACTAGAGTTTCTGGTAAAGACTACATTTCCTTTTATCGCCCAGTTCATAGCTGATGTTCTCCTTGTGTGCTTTTTAGTAGATATGAGGCTTTGAAAATAAAAAAATCCTACCCCAAAGAAAGCATATGATGCTTATCTTCGTAAGTAGGACGTAAGGTTACCTGTAGAGACCCCTGTACCATATTAACAGGGTTATACGAGTGTGTAATTAAGTTTTTCGATGAAATTCATCATATACAGTAGATTTATTTTCATTCAACACTGATTATATACCTAAGAATAGCTTTTGTCAAGTGTGGAGTAGCTGTTTGAGAGCTTTATCACTCCAGTATCTCTTTTACATACGCTACAGTACCATTGATAGGGTCGGTGTTGCCACTTAGGCTTATAGCCATAAAATTCTCATCAGGCACATCAAAAGGTGCGCTAATACCAAGCATGCTTGCTGGTTTATAGCCTACACGTGGGTAGTATTTTTCGCTACCAAGCACTACTATAATATCGTACCCCAGCTCTTTTGCTATTTCGTGTCCCTTATTCATCAGTGCAGTTCCTACGCCCTTTTTTTGTGCAGTTGGCAGTACGGAAAGTGGCGCTAGTGTTAGCCCGTTTGTGTCGCCAATTGTTGCCTTTGTAAAAACTATATGTCCCAGTATCTCGCCATCTTCTTCTGCAACCAGAGATAGCTCCTTGATGAAACCATCACTACCCCTTAGTTTTTGCACCAAGATATACTCATTGCCATCGCTGTGCTCTGCACTCTCAAATGCTAATTTAACCAGGTCTTGCACTGCTTGATAATCGCTTGCTTGTTCTGCTCTAATAACCATAGTTTTTCTCTTTTCTTTATGATAAATACTCTAATACACAGTTATTATAGCAGACATTGATGTGAATTTCAATGTCTATGCTGAAATATCAAGCACGCCCACAAACCTTTAGTTTTATGCAGTAGGCATTTTGTTCTTGCACCAATATTTCACGAACCAAACTCAGAACAAAATTATCCTCTAGGCTGTGGTGGTTTGGTGCATACAAGGGTAATGGGGGAGTGCTGTTTTCTGTTTTGCCTATGTCAGAAAGTAGGCTCTCTAGTTTGTTCTTTTTGTGTAAATATGTAGTTTTGTCTAGTGTGCCAGCCCTGTATTTTTCATATAGAGATAGCTTTTGCTTAGTTAGGTTTTCTGTGTAAGATTTGTTTCTTTGTGCTATAAGAATAGCTTTTGTTGTACGGTCGATGTTCTCTTTTTCGATATACTCATTTATATTGTCGGCGTCTACAAATATTGCTAGTAGCAGTTTTGTTATCTTTTGTAAAGCTGTGGTTATCTCTGTGTGATATATTTTATCCGTACAACAGGCAGAGTTTGTGAGAGTTGGCGTTTCGCAATAATAATAGCTGTGTTTTTTACGGTACAGGTGCCTGCACTGTGCACATCTTAGTACAATGCTAGTATCGTGTTTTTGTGTTTTGTTTGTAACACGTCTTGAAAGCTGGCTCTGTGCTGTAGCAAAATCCTCTCTTGTAATAATTGCCTCTTGTGTATTCTCACACACTATCCAGCTCTCTTTTTTTGTGCGCGTATTAACGTGTAGGCTCTGTGCTTTTGTCTTGCCACAAACTAGAATACCAGTGTAGCGTTCATCTTTTAAAATGCGATAAACAGCGCCTTTGCTCCAAAAATAATTCTCTGATATCAAGTTGAATTTATGCTCTATACCCTGTGCTTTTTTTGATAAATATGGTGTTGGTGTGCCTTGCTCGTTTAGGTAACGTGCTATTTGTGCAGTTTTCATCCCACTAATAGCCATGGAGAAGATAGCTCTTACAACAATAGCCTCACTCTCGTTTATGACGAGCTTGTTTTTGTTGTCTTTTGCTTTGCTATAGCCGAAAAAAGCCAGCGCACTGGTGTATTCTCCGTTTATCATTTTTGTGTGCTTGGCAGTGCTCACTTTCTTTGATATATCTTTGCTGTATAGGTCATAAACCAAGTTCCTAAAACTCACCTCTATACCACCACAATAGGTGTCGCTGTCATAGTTATCTGCAATAGAAATAAAGCGCACGCCGATAACAGGGAAAATCTGCTCTATATACTCCGATACCATCAAGTAGCTCCTGCCAAATCTCGAGAAATCTTTTACTATAATACAGTCAATTTTCTTGCTCTTTACATCATCTAGCAGTTGTGCAATGCCTGGACGAATAAAATTACTACCAGAAAATCCGTCGTCTACATACTCTGATATTTTTGTGAACTGAAACTTGCTACGTTCGTCTATGTACTGCAAAATTAGCTTGCGTTGGTTTTTTATGCTACTGCTTTCCTTTGTTTTTTCATCCTCCTTTGATAGCCTCAAATACATTGCTATACGCATAGTGCTCCTTGT
>CAYJFF010000087.1:0-12106 GCA_964369345.1 uncultured Oscillospiraceae bacterium | reverse complement strand
AAGAAAGGGTTTCTTTTTCGCTTTTTCTTTTTTGTTGTTTCTTCTGCCATAAAAATTGCTCCATTCTGCCAGTAAATATATTTTAACCAATATAGTATATCCCTATTTTTTGTAAAAATCAAGCTTGCAAATGTCAACAATAATAAAACATTGTCGAAAAATGGCAGTTAGTGCAGTGTTTTTTCGCAGGATTTTAGCTTGTCTAGGTGTTGCCACGGATGAGCTACTGTCACTTGAAAAAGACTAATATAAAAAGGCTGTTGCAGATGAAATTAATCACTTGCGACAGCCTTTGCTTATGGAGTGCTACAAAAATATACCTAGCTGGTAGCTCTTTTTGCGAGAGATTCTCTCATTATCAAATAAACTGCAAGCCCCACAAAAGTTGTAGAAACTAGCACCCAGAAAACAGGGTTTGCACCAATGCTCTTGCAATCACGATAGACAAAGCGTAGCATGGCTATAAAAATGGGGAGTATAGCAAGTAGGATAGAAACCGCTGAAAATATCATCACATATAGTAGCTGGCTCTGTGGCAATGTATTACTGAATGTTGAGTATATGCCAAAAGAAAAGGAAGCTACAAATGCAAGTGTTGAAAAAACTATTAAACATATAGTAGGTTTTGAATTTTTCATAGATACAAACTCCTTTCGGACATTCACTACAAGCTCCACCCTAGCGTTTGGGTGCATAAGCTCCTCTGCGGATACCCCAAACAGCTGTGCAAGCTTATATAAGTTTTGGGAAGAAGGCTGTGCAGTATCGTTTTCCCACTTCGATATAGCCTGACGACTAACGTCCATTTGCTCTGCCAGATATTCCTGTGACATTCCGTTTAGCTTTCTCAGCTCTTTTATTTTTGTGCCCAATGTCATTTCCATAAGTAACACCTCCATGGCTATATCTTAGTATTTTTGTGGTTGCAGTACAATAAACTATACCGCAACCTTAGTTTACATTTGGTTGCATTTTCACTTTATTTTGATTTTACACCCATAACAGCAATATTTCAATGAGTATATTGCCATATTTCTGCTATGCAAAGAATATTTTTTGTAGTATAATAAATTCTATATAATTATCACAAAGGTGGTGTATGTGTGCAGTTTTCTGATAATATAATGTACCTAAAAGGTGTGGGAGAAAAAAGAGCCAAGCTATATGAAAAGCTGGGTATAAAAACAGTGGGAGAGCTACTGCAATATGCCCCACGTGATTATCTGGATTTGCGTGAGCCTGTGTCTGCGGATAAAGCAGTGCTGGATATAAACTATGCCATACTGGCGACAGTGTCTGTAAAAGGCAGTGAGCAAAAAGTGCGTAGTGGGTTATCCATATTCAAGGTGCAGGCGTTCAGTGGTAATACCGATATTATGCTTACTTTCTACAACGGCAAATACACAGTGCAGAACCTGCAAGTGGGTGAGGAGTATATTTTTTATGGCAAAGTAACAGGTGGGTTACTAAAAAAAGAGATGAGCACACCTGTGGTTTTCCCAGTGAATATAAATGGGCTGGTACCCACATACAGGCTGACCGCAGGGCTGACATCACAGGGGATACGCAAAGATATAAAAACAGCGCTGAGCCTAGTGAGCACAGTGCCAGAAACACTGCCACCACAGTTGTTATCACGCACGGACCAAATCCCAATGAAAGACGCAATAACACAGCTACACTTCCCCAAAGACCATAGCCAAGCGTCAAGCGCGTGTGAGCGACTGGCTTTTGACGAGCTACTTGCGGTTTCTATAGGCATTACACTGTCGGGCAAGCAAAAGAATTCACAACCTGGGCACAAAATGGTGGAAAAGTCGCTGTCACCACTGCTGGACACACTGCCATATACACCTACACACGACCAGCAAAATGCCATAAATAGCTGTATGGAGGACATGCAGTCTGGGCTGATAATGAACAGGCTGGTGCAAGGCGATGTAGGTAGTGGAAAAACCTTGGTGGCACTGGCTTGCTGTTACTACTGCTGCGCAAATGGCATGTCTGCTGCTATGATGGCACCCACGGAGATACTAGCAGAACAGCATTATAAAAATATAAAGCCGATACTGGAGCCACTGGGTGTGCGTGTGGCACTGCTGACAGGCTCTCTGAGTGCGAAAAAGAAAAAAGAGCTAAAAGCTGAGATGGCACAGGGTGTGTATCAGCTATGTATAGGCACGCACGCACTTATAACAGAGGATACAGAGATAGCAAACCTAGCACTGGTAATAACTGACGAGCAACACAGGTTTGGTGTATCGCAACGCTTGGCACTGGGACAAAAGGGTATAGGTGTGCACACAATGGTACTATCTGCAACACCAATACCACGCACACTGGGGCTTATACTATATGGCGATATGAAAATATCAGTTATACGGCAAATGCCACGTGGCAGACAGCCCATAGCCACATACCTGATAGACAGTGAAAAAAGGCTACGTGCGTGGGGCTATGTAAAAAAACACCTAGACAGGGGCGAACAAGGGTATATTGTGTGCCCACTGGTAGAGGATGACCCAGAAACAAACACAGCAGGCAGAACCTCGGCTATAGAGTGGCACGACGAGCTAATAAATGGCTATTTTAGTGGCTACAAAGTGGGGCTACTGCACGGAAAAATGAAATCAAAAGAAAAAGAAACGGTCATGGCAGACTTTGCAAGTGGAGAAATCCACCTACTGGTTGCCACAACCGTTATAGAAGTTGGTATTGATGTTGCAAACGCAACTATTATGATGATAGAAAACAGCGAGTGTTTTGGGCTTAGCCAGCTACATCAGCTACGTGGACGTGTGGGCAGAGGTAGCGAAAAATCCACCTGTATACTTGTTAGCGATAGCAGAAACCCAGACACCATAAACCGCCTACGTGTAATCTGCGACAGCACCGACGGCTTTGAGATAGCAGAGCACGACATGGCAGAGCGTGGTATAGGTGACTTTTTTGGCACACGCCAACACGGTGTACCCATGCTGGGCATAGCAAGCCTGTTATCTAGCACCGAGCTACCAGAAAAAGCAAGAACACTAGCAGACTATATACTGGAAAAAGACCCAGTGCTACACTACCTACCAGTACTTGCACAAAAGATAGATAAACTTATGGGTATTGCCGCAGTATTATAGCTCTTTGAAAAACTCGATAAGCTCGCCACCCACGCCTTTTACAAATGCCATACGAATATCAAAAGATGGTGTTGTTTGTATTGTGATATCTTTAGGCTCTATATGTGGTGTAGCTCCAGATTTTAGTGCAAGCTCATACGCCTCATCTACGTTATCTACAGATAGCGCAAGGTGTAGCCAGTATGGGTTTACAGGCTCTTCTTTGTTGCCTTGCTCAAAAATCTCTACGTGGCTACCGTCACCTATGTTGATAAGACATCCTTTTTTACCTTGTGGATTTACCCAGTCACCTCTAAGCTCCATGCCTAGTCCGTTGGTGTAGAACTCTACTACCTCGTCAAAATTTTCCACTGCTAGTGCTATGTGGTGTACTCCATACTTTGCCATAATAGTTCTCCAATCAGTTTTGTATTTTATTTGTATTGCTAATAAAATAAATCAGTTAGAACATCTCGTCCTGCTCTTTGCGTAGATTAACTAGCGGAGATGAGCTATCAAGAATTACATCGCTATATGATAGAAACTCGCCTTTCTTGACATCACGTGTTAGCTGTGTGCGTGAGTTTACGATACCCACAGGCAGTGCGTTCTGCAACTTTGCGTCTGCATACGCCATAATGCTACCATAGACTGTGTACCCACCTATACCATCTAGCATTTCGCCAGCTTGCATATCTTTTTTTGCTACAGCGACAACATCAGTAAACGGTGCGCCCTCCAGTGGTGTTATAGTAGCCTGTCCATACATCATCATATGTGCTATTGTGCGTGGTACCTCCATACTACATAGGTGGTATGGCCTGTAAATGAGATAGTTAGGTCCATCACCCATGGATAAATAACGCATCTCTTTTTGCAGTTCCTTGTTATGTGTGGTAACAATAGCGAACACACCGGGTGCAACACCTATAACATACTCCACAACACCATAGCCATTTAGTACACCACCGTCTTGCTTTAGTGATAGCACAGATGTCAGCTCGTCCACACTGGATACAGCACCGTGAGCACCGTTACAGTCTGGCAAAAAGCCTGTAGCGTTAGCCACAGCGGCAAGCTCTACCATAGTTTTTGTGCAGTCCTGAAAAGATGCAAGCATACGTGGGTTCATCTCTTTGGTTGCAGCTTCTTCTGCTGCTGTTTCTGGGTTAGCCTCATATATAACAGGGTTGTTCTTGCCTTTGCCCAGCACTAGAACCTCTAGCCCCATGCTCTTTGCAAAGTCATACAGCTCCATAATAGCACCAGGCTCGTCGCCTGCCATGCCAGAGTATACAACGCCTGCCTGTGCAGCTCTCTGTGCTAGCAGTGGGCCTATTACTACATCTGTTTCTACAGTCATCATAAGCATGTGTTTTTTGTTAGCTATGCTGTTTGTAGCTATCTCTGCCGCTGCTTCTAGGTTGCCAGTAGCGTCTATTACAAGCTCCACCTGTTTGCAGGCAGTGGCTATCTTGTCATCATCGCCTATTGCAAATTTCCCCAGAGATATAGCGTTCTCTGCCTGTGCCACTGTGCTTACAAGCTCATAGTCTTTCTCTGTATAGCCTGCTTTTTCTAGCGAAGACACTATACGCTGTGGCTTGTGGTCTATTATAACAACAGGTCGTATAACCTGCATTTCCAAAAACTGTGCTAGTAGCGCCCTGCCCATTTGCCCAACGCCTATTACAGCTACGGAAAAATATTTGCCACATTTGCGCATATTATCAAATTCTTTATAGAGTCCAAACATTGTTTATGTCCTTTCGGGGGTAAGTTTATGGTGGTGCTGACAAACAAAGATGTTGCCGACATTTTTGGAGAAATCGACCTTGTCAACAGCTCCTTTATATAGATGTGCAGAAAAAAGTGTTATAGCCAGAGCTATTCAGCTTATCGTTTGCACTTATAGCCATTTCTTCGCTGCTGTAAATGCCAAAAACAGCAGAGCCAGCACCAGTCATAGAAGCCGATAGCGCACCACTAGATACAAGCGCAGAAACTGCATCTGCTATACATGGATTATCGCTTGTTAGTGGCTGAAAGTCATTATAAAATAGAGTAGACACTGCGCCTATATCACCACTTTGCAGTGCATGCAGCATTTCGTCGTGCTGTGTATATGTAGAAAAAAGGCTGTTGTCATCAATTTTCTTGTACATCTGTGGGGTGGAGAACTGTGCCTGTGGCATAATCACATTAAAAAACAGCTTGGTGCTGTGGGGTACAGGTGTTATTATATCGCCGATACCCTCTGCCACTAGGCAACCACCCTGTATACATGGTGGCACATCTGCACCCAGTGTCTTGCCTATTTGCATGAGCTCTGCAGTGCTAATCCCCAACGAAAAAACGCTGTTAAGCCCAGTGAGTACAGTCGCACAGTCGGCACTGCCACTACCCATGCCACTCATATACGGCACACGTTTATCCAGACGTATATGCACAGGTGGTAGAGATACTCGCTCTGCCAGTGCATTATATGCTTTTACGCATAAATTCTGTGGGTTGCTAATCTGCTCATCATTACAGGTGAAAGAAAAGCTGTCTGCCTGTGCTATGCTGATAACATCATACAGTGATATAAACTGCATAATGGAGCGTATATTGTGGTAACCGTCCTCCCTACAGGATAGAACTTCCATAGTAAGGTTTAGTTTTGCATATGCTCTAAAGGTTGTTGTGCCCAAATCAATACACCTCCGCAGTAACTATACAGAAAACACTAACGCCCAGCCCTCTGCCAAAATCAGTGAGAGCCTCACCACTGGTTGCAGTGATGCCGACACGGTGTGGTGGTAGGTTCAGTAGACCTCCTATGGACCTACGCATAGCATCGATATGCTCGCTAAGATGTGGTTTTCTGCACTCTATAGTAAAAGAAACATGGGTTACTTGTCCTTTGAGATACTTTAGGGATTCCTCCAGATACACACGACTATCACGTATGCCGGACTGGCATATTTCGTCCGCTATCTTGCCCAGTATATTCACGCCTGTAATACCAGATATACCGTTGGTTAGTGCGTGTAGTACTACGTCACCGTCACTATTAGCTACAAGCGCTGGGTAGTTTGGTATAATAACACCGCCAAGCACCATTGGTTGTGTGGTGTCTACCTCTGGGGTGCGGTGGCTATCCTGCCCTATAGCAGTGGCAATCCTAGGCATACCACCAAGACCAAGCTCTTTTGCTATAGCCTGTGCCATGGTAAGGTCTGCACGAGTTGTTATTTTTATATTATACTCGCTACCCTCTACCAAATGCACCTTTACACCCTTGCTCTCTACCACCATACAGTCGTCGGTTAGCTTGGGGTCCAGTGGGTTTACACCCTCATATGCAGACAATAACAAGTCACGCCTGAAAGCCTGTGGTGACTGTGTGCGCCATGTATTACTACGGTTTGTTGTGCTGAGCACGTTTTGGTCATCATCACATAGCTTGATAGTGTCCGTAGCTGGCATAGCAGCTGCAACAGCACCATACTCAATAGTGCCGTCAATGGAACGAGTTATTATGTTTTTATCAATAAATGGTCGTGCCCCATCGTGGATAAGTAGTATATCACCACTTGCAGCCTCTACACCTATTAGCGAGGAATGATTACGGCTTGCACCGCCCTCTATAACAGTAACACGTTTAGAGTAGCTGTATGCCTGTTTGAGAGATGAAAGCATATCTTTTTTTGTTACTATTATGATTTCATCAACTTGCCCACACGATAAAAATATATCCACAGTATAGCTGAGTATACTCTTACCAAAAATACGAGCCTCTAGTTTGTTCTCGCTACCGAAGCGAACACTGCTACCAGCTGCGAGTATAACTGCTGATATTTTATGATTGTTTCTCATAAATTAAAATCTGCCTTTCTAAGTACAGGAAAATATATTTGTTAACAAACAATAGCTTGACCTGTTTACATTATACCTGTATACTTATACATACAGACTAATTATGCCATAAATATTAGAATGAGGTGTTATCAAATAATGAACATTACAGAAAAAAGCCCAAATGTTATTCTGGTAGATATAAATGACAACCCAATAGGAGAGATGGAAAAGCAGGAAGCGCATATTACACCACATCTACACCGTGCTTTTTCGGTGTTTCTATATAGCGGGAACAAAATGCTTATACAGCAACGTGCACTAGAAAAATACCACTCAGGTGGTAAATGGTCCAATTGTTGTTGCTCCCACCCACGCCCAGGCGAGGAAACGACAGAGGCAGTGCCTAGACGTATGTTGGAGGAACTGGGTTTTAACTGTGATGTAGAAGAAATATTTACTTTTATATACTATGCATATATAGAGGAAGATGGTATATATGAGTATGAGTATGACCATGTGTTTATTGGTGAGTATAATGGTGAGTATGTGCTAAACCCAGAGGAGGCAATGTCGGCTGAGTGGATAGACATGGACGAGCTGGCAAAAGAAGTAGTGCAAAATCCACGTAAATACTCTGTGTGGTTCTTGCACTGTATAAATAGGGTTATAGCAGAGATAAAAGCGAGGAATTAGCTAGTATCAACTGTTTTGTAGCATGGTGGATAGCTTTTGGTATACATCGGTAGCTAGCGGTGCACAGCCACTTATATTACAAGAAAAATCTCTGCAACAGTTGCCAACACTTAGTTTGTCAGCGTACATATCTCTGTAGCCAGTGCCGATGTGTATTTTTTCGCGTAGGGTCTGTAGTAGCCCCTGTGCCTGTAGACGTGCAAGTGCGTGGTACACACTATTATAGCAACCACGGCAAGCACCGTTTTGCACCACATAGCGTGCCAGTTTAGACACGAAAAATTTATCTATATATGGGAAATCTTTTTGATAATCGCCAAGCTCGCATATTTCGGGCTGGCGGTTTTTGTTGTTTTCGTACCAATTAGCTAGTGTTGGTATCTCGTTTGGTGTGTGTGCGAAAAGCCTACAGCCATAGGCATCTGCCAGATAGGGGTCGTGGGAGCAGTATATTATCCCAGTGGGGAATGGTGACAAGCCATACTCGCTCTCTATATCGCCACAGATGCTATCCGTTATCACAAACTGCTGTGGGAGTAGCTTGTACAGCTCGCTGATATAGCGTGTGCGCTGGCTGGGTGGTATAGTTCGGCGTAGTTTCTCGGTCAGCATATCATATAGGTTGCTAACAGCACCAGTAACAGAAAAAACGCTGTCTGCGTGCAGTACAGGTATGTTTATTATGATATCTGCCTGCATGGCGATAGTGGGCACAGCAAGCGACACACCACCAGATGTTATGGGTGCGTAGTTAGCCTTATCTGCACAGATGAGTGGTACACCAGTATAGGTGCTGACTATTTGATAACCACAATAATATGCTATCTCGTCTATATCATAGCCAACATCACAGCTACAAAATATATAAATATTACCCACCCCCAATTTACGTAGATAGGCTATAGTCGCTACTACTATTTGAGGGTGGGTTGTAACACCGTCTTGGTGCGTCATACTGCGTGAAAGCTGTGGCTTGATGAGCACTCTGGCGTCTGGTTTTATATGAGAGTGTAGGTCTGTGGCGTTTAGCAGTCGAGTGCACATTTTTGCTGGGTCATCACCATAAATAACAGATATTTCGTTCTCTAGCACAAGTAATCATCTCCTATTATTATCTTGTACGGAACGCTTATACTTTTTGCGCCTATTGTAATACACTATTTCTTGCTTTATCTTGTTGAAGAAATCTTTGCCGAAGAAGATGAAGAAATTGAGCAGTGAAAATAGTATGGAGAGTTTTTGTGGTATGGGAGCAAAGATAAACTGTAGTATCAAAAGAGCCCAAGAGATATACCCCATATATTTAGCTTTTATAGGCACCATAAAGAATAGCATAAACTGAGTATCGGGGAAAAGATGTGCAAAAACAAGAAATAGCGAAGTGTTTAGGAAAGAGCTATCACCATATCCAGATATAAATGAGCCGATTATAACACCTAGCATTCCTAGTAGATAGTAGATATTAAATTTCATTTTGCCCCAATGCTGTTCCAGTACACTACCTATCATATAATAAAAATAGAGCGAAATAAAGAGAAATATGGGGCTGGAAGTAGATGGTGGTGTAAAAATAAATGTAACAAGACGCCATACCTCGCCACGTAGCACCAGGTCGCTAATAAGTGCAACATAGTAGTTTACATTGACATTTGTAAACATAGAAAAGAGATACACAACAAGCATGGTAGAGGTAACATATGCCATTAGGTTTGAAATAGCATATTTACCATACTTATATTCCATTTTGTATAGCCAACGGTTAATTTTTTGTTGCATAGAGCACCTCCAAAAGATTTAGCACCAAAAATATAGGTGCAAATAGCCTACAGGGACGAGCAAAGCTCGTCCCATTTTTGGCAAGAAATAAAGTTTTTATACATTTTGTGCAGAGTAGTTTGGTGCCTCTTTTGTGATATATATATCATGTGGGTGGCTCTCTTTTAGGCCTGCACCTGTGATTTTAACAAACTGAGCTTTTTCGTGTAGCTCTGGGATAGAAGGACAACCACAATAGCCCATACCAGCACGGATACCGCCCATTAGCTGGTAGATAGTGTCTGCAACTGCGCCTTTATATGGCACACGACCCTCTACACCCTCTGGCACTAGCTTTTTGTTGCTCTCTTGGAAATAACGGTCTTTGCTACCTTTGTTCATAGCAGCAAGGCTACCCATACCACGATATACCTTGAACTGTCTACCTTGGTAAATCTCTGTATCTCCAGGGGACTCCTCACAGCCTGCAAGTATGGAGCCAAGCATTACAACATTAGCACCAGCAGCAAGAGCTTTTACACAGTCGCCAGAATATTTTATACCGCCATCGGCGATTACAGGGATACCGTATTTTGCAGCTATACAAGCAGAGTTATAAACAGCTGACATCTGTGGAACGCCAACACCTGCAACAACACGTGTTGTACATATAGAGCCAGGCCCTATACCGATTTTAACACAGTCTGCACCAGCTTTTATAAGAGCCTCTGTACCGTCTGCTGTAGCCACGTTACCAGCTATCAGCGGGATATCTGGGTAAGTAGCTTTTATCTTGCGAACAGCGTCCATAATGCCAGCGCTATGGCCATGTGCGCTATCAAGAACTAGCACATCAACCTGTGATTTTATAAGTGCCTCTACACGCTCGTCAAGGTCTTTTGAAACACCAATAGCAGCTGCACATAGTAGCCTATCAGATTTATCGCGTGCGGTATTTGGGTATTGTACAGATTTCTCGATATCTTTGATAGTGATAAGGCCTTTTAGCATGCCGTTATCATCAATAAGAGGTAGTTTTTCAATCTTATGTTTCATCAAGATGGACTTAGCTTGCTCAGAAGTAGTGCCCTCTGGTGCTGTGATAAGATTTTGGTGAGTCATTACTTCTTTAATTTTGATATTAAAGTCAGTCAAGAATTTAAGGTCACGGTTAGTAAGGATACCAACCAGCTTGCCATTACCCTCGCAAATAGGAACACCGCTTATTCTATATTTTGCCATAAGTGCGTCAGCGTCGCTAACTAGGTGCTCTGGTGATAGGTGGAATGGGTTTGTGATAACACCGTTCTCACTACGTTTTACCCTATCTACTTCGTCTGCTTGTTCTTTTATAGTCATATTCTTGTGGATAACACCAATACCACCCTCACGAGCAATGGAGATTGCCATAAGTGCCTCGGTTACTGTATCCATGGCAGCGGTAATGACGGGTGTGTTAAGGACAATGTCCCTAGCAAGAGTAGTCCTAAGAGTTACGTTGCTTGGTAAAATATTTGACTCGGCAGGAATAAGAAGAACATCGTCAAATGTGTAGGATTCGGGTAGAAATTTGCTTTTGAAATCAGTGTTTAGCATGAGCTCCTCCTTAATGTAAACGGATTATATTTTACTATTTATTCTATCACAATAAACAAAATTATTCAAGACATTTTGGTGTATAAAAACGTAGAATTGAGCGTATTTTATCTCTAAGTTCTTAAGTTTTTGATAACATTAGCAAAAAAACAAGTTAGTGATTTAGCACAATAAACCAAAAATGTAAAGGTAGCTTGACAATACTGTTTCTGTGTGATATAGTTAAGATGTAAAGGAAACTTGACAAAACAGGAGGTGGTTTTACTGAAAAACAAGGTGGAGCAACTGCGTAAGGAGAAGAAGATAAGCCAAGATGATTTCGCAAAGAAAATGCGTGTATCACGGCAGACTATAAGCTCTATAGAAAATGGAAAATACAACCCATCACTGGAGCTTGCGTTTGCTATTGCTGATTTTTTTGGACAACCAGTAGAGCAGATATTTATCTATGAAAGGAAAGAAAGAGATGAAAAATAATTACATGAAAATGGGCGTTATATACATATGCGTGGGCGTTGTTTTGCTTATAGTATCTTTTGCAATACCAGATGTCAGTGTGTTTGCAGGGCTAACAGGTGCGGCATTTGGTGGTGGTGCAATGCTGTTGCTTAAGCACTATAGCCACCAAAAACAGATGAACAATGATGAGTATAGAGAAAAATACGATGAAAAGCTAATCGACTTGCACGATGAAAGAAAAGAGATGATAAGAGGAAAGGCGGCACGCATAACCTTGCTTATAGAAATTATCTTGGCGTCACTTGCTTCTGTGGCGGTGGCACTGCTGGGACAAATGGGTGTTATAGAGAATTATACGCCACTTGTTTGGGTAATAGTTAGTTTTTGGGTGTCGATAATGGTAGTTTCCCAAATAGTTTACAAGTACTTGTGTAGAGTTATATAAGAAAACAAATAGCCTAGATATTGACTTTGGGGTAAGTCAGCATCTAGGCTATTTGTTGCAAAAAAATGTTAAACGAGGTCTATTTGGGTAAAAGAAAACGCCTCGACTATTGCCGAGACGACTCATACACGGTGCTAGACCGTTGGAGCAGGTTACGAGGCTCGAACTCGCTACCTCCACCTTGGCAAGGTGGCGCTCTACCAGA
>CAYJFF010000086.1:0-12180 GCA_964369345.1 uncultured Oscillospiraceae bacterium | reverse complement strand
GGTGAGTATTCACTGGATAATATCTCTGGAAAAAAAGGAGCTTTCCTACCCACTGGTATTGCCTATTACCAAAAGACATTCACAGTAAATACAAAAAAACGCAATTTTTTGCAGTTTGATGGTGCGTATAAAGATGCTAGGGTTTATATAAATGGTACAGAAGTTATACATTTTCCATATGGCTATCTGGGTTTTAGGGTGGAAATTACAGAGTATGCAACATACGGAGAAAACCTTGTGACTGTTTTTTTAGACGATAGCAAGGGCGAGTCCTCACGCTGGTATAATGGTACAGGTATCTACCGTAATGTGTGGTTGATAGAAAAAAATACAGAGCTACTGGGAGAAGATAGTTTTGTTTATCTGCAAAGTTTAGCAGATGGCAACGCTACACTAAGCCTAAGCTTTAGCAAAAATTGTAGTGCTAGGGTACAGGTGGAGCTTAGTGACCCCAGTGGTACATTGCTATATCAGCAGACTACGGCTGATACCGAATTGCCGATATATGTGCAGGGCGCACAGCTGTGGTGTGTGGATAATCCTGCGCTCTATACGCTAACGCTCACACTGCTAAGCGAGAGTGGTGATATAGCTGACTATCAGGAAATAAAAACAGGTATTCGCACAGCAGAATTTACACACGACAGAGGTTTTTTCCTAAATGCTGTACCCATGAAGATACGTGGCTGTTGCCTACACCACGACATAGGCGGAAATGGCTCGGCTGTTACATACCGTGGACGACGTGAGCAGATTATTACGCTAAAGCAAGCGGGCTTTAATGCTATACGCACAGGACATACACCATTCGAGCCAGAATTTTATCAGCTATGTGATGAGATTGGCATGCTAGTTATGGACGAAATGTTTGATGGCTGGTACCAAAAGGCAGTTGATGACTATGCTGGCAATTATTTTGATGAGCGAGGCAAAGCCGACCTTACAAACCTAATAAAGCAACACCGTAACCACCCATGCATAGTTATTTGGGGTATCGGTAACGAAACAGGCGACGAGGACATACACGGGCTAACACAAGTATGCCACAAAGCCGACCCAACACGTCCAACTGCTGGCGGACAGCTACTACGTGGGGCAGATATTACAGGGCTGAATGGGCCGAGCGAGGCACCTGCTTACATAGAAAATTTATATGCTGAGCAAACAGGCAACCCAGTGCTACTAGCAGAATATCCACACACCTACCAAACACGTGGTTTTTACCGTACACAAACATGGTGGAGGGACTACAACCGCCCAAGGTTTGATGTACCAGATTACTCCGAGAAAGAAGTTTTTGATGACTTTACCCCACAAATTGGCAAGGTGGTGTGCTATAATTCATCATATGACAATGCAACTTGTAGGATATCTGTAAAGGACTGCATACGCAGAATGGAAGATTTCGAGCATGTTTTGGGTATGTTTATCTGGACTGGGTACGACTACTTGGGTGAGTCGTTCGGTTGGCCGTTCAGGGCTGGCAACTATGGTGTTATAGACCTTGCAGGCTTCCCAAAAGACCATTACTATCTATACCAGAGTGCATGGACGGATACGCCAATGGTGCACGTATTACCACACTGGAACCATAGAGGTAAAGAGGGTGTGATTATCCCTGTGGTGGTTTACTCCAACTGTGTGGCAGTGGAGGTATTTGTCAATGGAATATCCTATGGCAAGCAGAGTATGAAAAACAAAATGGAAGCACTATACCATATCCCGTATATTGTAGGTGAGCTAAAAGTAGTTGGATATGCACAGGATGGTAGTGTGGTGGAAGATATAAAGACAACGGAGGGCGACACTGCAAAGTTAGCTATATTACCAAGCGAAAAGCTATCCGTAGATGCAGATGTTATGGGTGTGACGATAAAAGCGACTGATGAACAGGGGAATTTCTGTAACAGGGCTGATGACTATGTTTATTTTTCGGTGGATGGTGGCGGTGACTACCACAGTGCAGAGAATGGCGACCCTTTCGACCTTACACATAATCTAAGCAGTAGCAGACGTTTCTTCTATGGACTGCAAAGGGCTTATATCAAGTCTAACGGTAAGGTACAGGACACAAGCTTGTATGCAGCAGCAGTGCTTGGCAGACGCTTTTTTGAGGACACACAGACTTGCTATATTGATGCAAAAAAATACACACTGGGCAGTGCAGCGTGTGCAGATTTTGACTATCAGATTAAATATACACTGGATGGTAGCGACCCTAGCAAAGATGGCATACTATATACAGGTAGCTTTGTTATAGGTGATACCACAACTGTAAGAGCTATAATGATATCACAGGAAAAAACAATGCAGTTCGAGGCTACATTCACCAAGGGTATGGCAGAAACAGTGAACGAGGAATTTGCACTACCATGTGATACTGCGCTAGTGGGTAGGTGGGCTTGTGGCACACAGGAGGTTGAGTTCCTACCTGATGGTAATGCTAATGACTATGTAAATGGCGAGAAAGTGCGTGAAATATCGTGGTGGTATGAGCAACCCATCGACCAGTTTGAGGCAGATACAGGCGACCTGGACTGTGGTGAATTGCAATTTCCATTCCATAATTTCAAGCTAAAACTGATGAAAGACGGCACACTTCGCCTAAAACGCATAACCCCAAATGGCGAGATTATTAAGTTCTTTGTAAAAGAGTAAAAATAATAATTATCTAAGTTATAAATGACGGACAGTTTAAATCCATTACGGATTAGCTGTTCGTCATCTTTTTATGTCCCAAAATATAATGATAGGTGCGAAAAAAAGTATAAAACACAAGAACTGTACTAGGCACATTTAAAAGGAGGAAATTTGTTAGAATAAAGGACAACAACTACATCATAAAATTTTAAAAAAGGGAGGGCGAACGATGAAAGCGATTGTGTATTTACCAATAAGTGACGAAGATAAAACAGCGCTTATGCAAAAAGTTGCGACAGTGCACGCAGAAGCTGTGGTTATAAAGCTTAGTTCTTTGCCACTCCCAAAAGAAAAATCCAAGCTACTTATCAACGAAATAAGAGCTACTGTGAGCACTACATAGTAACTAATTAAATAGAAGATAGCAGTAATAAGCATCAGTTGTTTTCTTAGCTTAATCCTATATTAGCTGTGATTATAGTCTTTTTCACACTGTTCAAGTATCTTTCTTTTTACTGGTTTTAAAATATCATCATCTAAGTCAATTATAATGCAAGCTCCGCACATTCCCATACTATCTATATTAATCTCGTTTAAAGTGCATTTAGCACTATTACAGTAAATACAAAATCTGTTCTCGCAGTTCATGATTAAACCTCCTAAAATATGTGGATTATATCCCCTTATATTATGTGATTATAACCCCCATAATAAAGAATGTCAATATGGAGGATATAATTATGATATTATTTAATAAATTGTGGGAAACAATGGAGAAAAAGAATATTTCTACTTATTATCTGCGTGAAAAAGCGGGGATTGACAGCAAAACAATTCGCAGACTTCGTGCAAATGAAAATATTGAAACCAAAACATTAGATAAACTTTGTAAAGTTATTGATTGTGATATCTTTGATATTATTGAATATGTTAAAGATTAACTATAAATACACCAAATGGTGTATTCTGTCAATATAGATTGATAGGAGAATATTATGTATAGTAGAATTCGTGATTTAAGAGAAGATAACGATTTATCACAAAAAAGCATTGCAGAGAAGTTGTATATGCATAAGACTACTTATGTTCGCTACGAAAATGGAGAACGAGAAATTCCACTCAATGTTGCGATAATGATTGCTGATTTTTATAATGTAACTTTAGACTATTTGGCAGGTAGAGAATAGATATTTATTTAGAGAACACAAAGTGGTGAGTATTTAGATTTTTGTGGGCAGATATATTCTGCGCCCGCATTTTCTAAGTATTCACCACTTGTTTTAATATATAGAGCCACTGTGATAGTATCTCATTTTCTATACATCTGCTTGCATATGTTGCAAAACGTACACTTTTATCAGCCTTAAAGGTCGTTGCTGCTTTCATAAGCCCCAGTGTGCCAATGGATATCAGGTCGTCATGCTCATCTGTGGCAGAGTAATATTTTTTTGTAATATGAGCAACCAAGCGCAGGTTATGCTCAACTAGCTTGTTGCGTGCCTGCATATCGCCTGTGGCTATCTTTTCTAGGCATTCACGCTCATCTTTTGCAGAGAGTGGCTTGGGGAACTTGTTTGGCGATGCTATGTGTAGTGCAAATAATAGCAAGTTGTAGAATGAATGGAACAAAAGCTCTAGATACATAATAATCTCCCTTCGTCTGCTGTGATTAAAAATAATACACCATGCGTCCATATTAATAGATATGAAAAACAAAATAGCATATTGCCTGTACCCAGAAAATATATTGGTAAGTGGCACATAAAAAACGAAGCAATGTATATTTACACTACTTCGTTTTTGGTTATGTTATTTAGATGAAAGAAAATCTAAACGTGCTATTCTTTGGCAAGCCTCTACAAGTATATGTTTGGGGCAAGCGATATTCATTCGCACAAAACCATAGCTGTCACTGCCAAACATCATACCGTCTTCCAGTATTACATGAGCCTCGTCTGCAATTTTACGCAGTAACTCGCTCTGTTCCATACCATATGCACCAAAATCCAGCCACGCAAGATATGTAGCCTGCGGAATATTTAGTTTAACATTTGGCAGATATTCTTGTATGAAGCTAGATAGATAGTTGAAGTTTTCATCAAGAGTTTGTCTCATTTCATCCACCCAGCACTCACCCTCGCTATATGCTGCAATGGTTGCTTCCATAGTAAATGCATTAATCTCTATTTTCCCAGTACAGCTAACAAGCTGTTGTCGCAAATCCTTATTCTTTACAACTAGGTTTGTTCCATGTAGCCCTGCTAGGTTGAATGTCTTGTTTATCGCAGTAGCTACTATTACATTATCACTACTTGCCATTTCTAGGGCAGATGTAAATTTCTCGCCACACCTGATAATGTCTGAGTGTACTTCGTCAGAAAAGACTAGCACATTATGCTTGCTTGCTATATCAATTAGGCGCTCTATAGTTTCTTTTCCCCATATATTGCCTGTGGGGTTGTGTGGGTTACAGAAAATAAACATTTTTGCAGTCTTGCACTTTTCTTCAAAATCTACAAAGTCGATAGTAAAGTTATTGTTATCGTCTTTTAGCAGTTTGTTCTCTAGCACTACACGGTTGTTGCTGTTTATCTGGTCTGCAAAAGGGAAATAAACAGGTGTTTGTATGATGATGTTATCACCAGGAGCTGTGAATGCTCTAATTGCATTTTTTATCGCATTAACAGTGCCATTGCTATAAGTTATCCACTTAGGGTTTATATCAACAGAATATCTTTTTTTGTACCAGCCGATAACACTATCATAGTATTCTTTGGTGATGTGTGTATAGCCAAAAACACCACTGTCTAGGCGGTTTTTTAGTCGGTTTTGGATTTCTGGTGCACAAGCAAAATCCATATCAGCCACCCACATGGAGATAGTATCGTCATAATAATTAAGACCCAAATTCTCCATTGCTATACCTGCATCAGTTTTAACAGCACCAGTGTTTTTTCTGCTTATTACAGAATTAAAATCATATTGCATAGTTATTCTCCATTATATCAAATTCTCTGTTTTATATTTTTCCCAATAGTTTGTTTTTACAAAGCATATTAGTGTGCTTATAGCAGATAGTATTGCCCATATTAGCACCGCCACCAAGAAACCACGCTTGTCTATAACATCGCTGAATAGAAACATAGACACTGCAGACCCAAGATATATACTGCTGTTTAGAATACCAGAAACAGAAGATACATTGTTTGTTTTTGTAAAACACACGGGTATAGCACTAACAAGTATGGACCCCATAGCATATAGCATAGTGGTTGCTACAGCTACAAAGAGCATTAGCATGTATATGTTTAGGTTTCGCACCATAAACACACCTGCAAGACAGAGCGTATTTACAAGGAACATGGCACCCACACTCATAAAATCCTTATGTCTCATCAGCTTGTTTATATGCAACGCTACAAATGCGCCTGTAAGGTTAAAGACAGATAGTATAGTGGTAAGTAACACAGCATTGCTAACAGGGACGGCATATGCATCACATAAATATATTGGTATCCATGTTATTATGCTATCTTTAAGTATGCCCTGTAGAAAAGCGATTGGCAGAATAAAGATTATGCCCCATATTTTTTGTGGGAAAGAAAAATTCATCATTTGCTTTGGTATTTCTACATGTTTGTAGTTTATACGCAGTTTGCTAGAGAAGAACACGAGAAAAAGTATTGAGGATAAAAGCAGAAATGCAAACGCTATATAAAAAATGATTTGCCAGTGGAAATACTCAAGCGTTACAACTACCAAGAGATATGTAAACAAAGTGCCTATTGCTGTGGAAGTATTCATGGTTATGCAGGCCCTGTAGCGCTCCTGTGGCAAGAAAACTTCCGAAATAAGCTTAACTATCGGAGACCACAACAGGGATTGTGCCATGCCGTTTACCGCCCAAATTATCATCATATGTGTGGGGTTGTCGGTGGTTACCATAAACAGGTTAGCTAGGGAAGAAACAAAGCAACCTGCAAAAATCATCTTGTACGGGGAGAAGATATCGCCCAAAAAGCCACTGGTGATTTGTCCTATGGCATATACCACGAGAAAGCACGTGGTAACAAGACCTGCCTCTGTGATGCTCAAGGTATTTTCTAGTATTATCTGTGGCAATGCTGCAACAAAATTAAGCCGACCAATGTACGCAGAAAAATACAGAAACCAGCACACAGATAGTAGAGTGTGCTTGGGATTTTTATTATAAACAAATTTTGAGAACATATTAACCGCCTATAGCTATAGTTTGATGAGAAATGCGCTATACTAGAGCAGAGATTTTCCGTGCCACGTAGCTGGCATATCAATATTAAGGATATCCAGGATAGTTGGTGCTATATCCATAATGCTAACATCATCAAGCTCGGTACTGTCTAGCCTATCTGCATATATAACTACGGGAATAGTCATATCCTCAGCTGTATCTTGCCCATGCGACCTGTCGTGTCCGCCGTGGTCTGCCATTATTATTACTGTGTAGTCATCTGGGATGTTTTCTATCGCCAGTTTTACACAGTCCATAGAATTAGATAGTGTTTGGTAGTATTCATCACTCATCCAGCCATATTTATGTCCGACTGCATCCACACCCTCTAGGTACAAATAAAACAGCTCTGGTGAATGTGAGTTTATATAGTCTATAGCTATTTGAGTATGTGCTTTTTCCTGCGCTAGTTTGTCGTCCATGGCACTTGCTAGCTTTTTGTAATACACAAAATCTGCACTGCTGGGTGAGTACAAATCACGCAGTTCACCCCAGCTATGCACCATACCAAACTTTTTGCCACAACTAGCTACAATATCTGCAAGGCTCTTACCCCTGTTTTCTGATACACACCATGTGTTAGTAACTATGCCCAAATCTACTGCTGGGGCACTAAAAAACAGTGATGCATGGCAGGGGAGAGTATATGAGGGCATTACTGTCTTTGCAGAAAAGCTATATCTGCTTTTTTTTGCCAGTGTTTGCAGATACTTATTTTCGCAGTTAAGCACAGCGTCAGCGCGCATGCCATCTATTAGAATTAATAAAACCTTGCTCATAACTACACCTCTATTATAGTAGCTTAATTATGTTGTTGTAACTTCTTTCTAGGCAATCAAAAGGAAGCTCTCCATAGCAATCATCTTGCTCAACAAACATATGCTTAGTGCCACAATCGTTTACTGCTTTTATTATTTTGCCATAGTCCATTGCGCCCTCGCCAACTACTGCCAGCTTGCTGGATAGGCCGTTCTCTGCCTTAACATCTTTTAGGTGTACACACTCTAGTCTATCTTTGTACATTTCGATTGTATCCAGCACGTTTTTGCCAGCAAACTGTACCCAGAACAAGTCCATAGTTATTCCCATGTACTCGCTAGGGATTGCATCGCATAGCACTTGTAGCAAGTCTTTGTCACCACTTCTGATTTGGAACTCAAAAGCATGGTTGTGATACATTAGTTTCATACCACTATTGTGTATTTCTTCTATAGCAGGCATAAAGTCCTCAGCAAAATAATGCACCCAATCTTTGTTACGGTATTTAATTGGCATACTGCCTATACCGATATAATCACAGCCTAGAATTTTATGGTCTTCTATTACCTTTTGTGTTTGTGATAGTACTTTGTTAGCATCTGTGTGAGTAAGGTCGATAGAAACACCGTGTGCATCGCAGATATTTCTGTATTCTTTTGCGTCATAGCTAGCAACGCCGGATATTTGTACACTTGTGTAGCCTATCTCGGACACCGTTTTGATACTTCTTGTAAAATCTTTCTGGTTTTGCAGGTAATCTCTTACTGTGTATAGCTGTGCACCTAATTTAGTCATAATGATACTCCATTCTGTTATTATATTATTTTGTTTATAAAATCTATTGCCTTATTAAGTGTGGAATATTGCACCTCACTTTGTAACCTATATGCAAATGCGTGCTCTGCGCCATCAACAACACAAAACTCTACGGGGTGTCCCAGTTTTTGCAGTTTATCAGCTAGTAGCTCGGACTGATATATGGGAACAGTCTTGTCCGCTGTGCCGTGTATCAATAGCATGGGAACAAAGCTCTCAAACTCATTTTCTAGCAGAGATGCGCACTGATATGTCTGTGGGGACTCGTCCTCTGTAACACCAAGATAATTCATAATAAAATCTGGGTGACACTCTCTGCATTGCCAATATTTCATGTCTGTGCGCAGTGTGCTAACAGGGTAGTAGGCAACTATGGCATCTGGTGCGTTGTTGCTGTCCTGTATCTCTGCTGTTAGCCCTAGGTCGTTTGATGCGTCCAGCATACCCAGTGTTACAGCAAGTGTTGCACCCGCAGATGAACCCAATGCGATGATTTTTTGTGAGGGTACACCGTACTCGCTAGCCTTGTTGCGTAAGAAATACATAGCAGTGCGAACGTCCTCTATCTGTGCTGGGAACTTCTTTTTATCCACCAGTCTATAGCCCACGCTCACGCATACAAATTTTTTGCTTGTAAGGTAGTCTATAACCTCTTGCCATTGTGATTTGCTACCAGTTTGCCAGCCACCACCATGTATTAGCATAATAGTTATACCGTTATTATCCTGTGGGCAATATATGTCTAGTTTTCTGCTATCACAATACTCATTACTATAGACTACATCTGTATAAATTTTTATTATCATTACCTCCCTTGTTTCTTGGTAAATGGTAGTGCAATAGTCACTGCTTATATATACTTCTGACAGTAGATTTAGCAGTACTATAAAATATACTGCACACATAATAACATAACTGTTGTAGTTTAAAAAGCCATTTTTACATAAAATACAAAAAATAGAAGTTTGCACAAGTTATAGCTTTGTGTTTTGTTAAAAATGACTGTTACTCGGGAGGTGGTATTAGCGCAAAATAATATTTATTATGTGGCACAAAATATTTTTTTAAAAAAGTAGTTGACAAAACAGCGTAATAAGCGTATAATGTTGTTAAATCAAAAAAACTTGATGTGTAAATTGTTAGAAACGGGTGCAACTATATGCACTCTTTTATTAGAGATTATATATCAAAAAAATTTGATATAACAAACGGAGGTATATTATGGAGACAATATCAACTATTTGGCAGTTCTTCCAAGATGAATTTTTGGGTATGAGCTGGCTGAATAGACTAATGGGAGATATGCTAGTGTCATTGGGGGTGGACATAACCACACCTGTGGGTGGCAGTATACAGTTCTTTTTATACGATGTAATAAAAATAGTTGTGCTACTATGTAGCCTTATATTTATTATTTCTTATATACAGAGCTATTTCCCACCAGAGAGAAGTAAAAAAATACTGGGCAGGTTCAAGGGAATATGGGCGAATGTAGTAGCTGCACTGCTAGGTACAGTAACACCATTTTGTTCTTGTTCATCAATACCACTGTTTATCGGCTTTACAAGTGCTAAACTACCTATAGGTGTAACATTCTCTTTCCTTATCTCATCACCAATGGTAGACTTGGGTAGCTTGGTGCTACTTATGAGTATTTTTGGTGCACCTGTTGCGATAATCTATGTAATAATGGGGCTTATCATTGCTATACTAGGTGGTAGACTAATAGAAAAGCTAGGCATGGAAAAGTACGTAGAGGAGTTTGTGTTGTCTGCTGGCAGTGTGGATATAGAGTCACCAACACTTACTAAGAAAGATAGATTGATTTACTCAAAAGAGCAGGTATGGGCAACACTGAAAAAAGTACTGCCATATATACTTGTAGGTGTAGGTATAGGTGCTGCAATACACAACTGGATACCACAGAGTGTGATAGAGGCAGTGCTAGGTGGCAATAACCCGTTTGGCGTTATAATGGCGACAATAATAGGTGTCCCCATCTATGCTGATATTTTTGGTACTATCCCAATCGCAGAAGCACTACTGGGAAAAGGCGCACAGCTAGGTACTATACTTGCATTTATGATGGCTGTTACAACACTAAGCTTGCCATCGCTAATTATGCTACGTAAGGCAGTAAAACCTAAGTTACTTGCAGTGTTCACTACAATATGTGCACTAGGTATAATTTTAGTTGGATATATGTTTAACTTTATCCAGCCATATATAATATAGGAGGAAATGATAATGGGACTATTTGGTTTTGGTAAGAAAAAAGAGGAAAAAGCTTGCTGTGGAGGGCAAGAGGTAAAAGCGCAGTGTGCTTGTGGCAATCAGTGTGGCATTAGCGACATAGAGAATGCAAGGTTTATTGTTCTTGGCGCTTGTTGCAAAAAAAGCACTGATACATTCGAGAATGTAAAAACAGCAGTTAGCGAGCTGGGTTTATCTGATGAAGTGCTAAACATTGGCGACAACATACAGATAGCAAAATATGGTGTTATGCAAACACCTGCGTTTGTTATAAACAACAAGGTTGTGTCTTTTGGTAAAGTGATAAAAGTTGACGAAGCAAAAGCACTTATAGAGAAATCTGGTGCACTAGCTTAATATTACGCACAAAAACAGGAGTAAGACGGCATATACGCTGTTTTACTCCTGTTTTTCTTGCACGCCTTTTGGCAAAGAAAGGCTGGTTTTTGCACCCTTAGGTAGCTTGTTGTCTTGGAAAAGGGTAGCGTTTTTTATTGCACTCTTGCCAAATTTTTTGCGAATGTTCTCTATAGTAACATCTAGCTTTTCCTGTTTTTCTATGGTGCTGGTGTCAGTAAACAAGTCATATTGTATAGCAATATTTTCGTCCACCAAGTTAATAGCGCGCAGTGTAACAGAGCGTATCTGCAACTGCCAGCTATAGTTTTTCTGGAAAAGCGAAAAAGCTGTCTTTGCAAGTATGGTGGCGCTCTGTGTGGGGGTGTCTAGCTGGCACTGCCACTCCTTGGTAGTTAGCTGGTTATCACGGATACTTATAGCAATACCACAGGCTTTCATTTTGTTCAGCCTTAGCCTAGAGCTTACATCTTGCACCAGAGATAGCACTACTCGCCATACCTCTGCATCATTTGCTAGGTCTTTCACAGTAGTTATACCATGACCAACACTCTTTACAGGTGAGTTATCCACCAGCCTTGCAACTGTGGAGGTATCCTCGCCATTTGCATATTTCTTTAGCTGTGCACCATTCTTCCCCAGCGTGTTTGTTAGCAAACTCTCGGACGCATTAGCAAGCTCGCCTATGGTGGTGATACCATACTTTAGCAATGTTTTTTGTGTAGCCTTGCCCACACCCAGTAGCTCGGAGGCAGGTAAATGCCAAATTTGCTCCCTGAAAGTAGCCTCGTCTATCACGGTAACGGCGTCGGGCTTTTTGATATCCGACCCAAGCTTTGCAAATATTTTGTTAAAGCTAACACCAATGGATATAGTCAGCCCTAGCTCGTTTTTCATATCCTCACGCAACTTGTTTGCAATATCCTCACCACTGCCAAAAATAGCACTCCCAGTGACATCAAGCCAACATTCATCAAGTCCGTATGGCTCTATCTGGTCGGTATATCTTGCATAAATCTCGCGTGATAACTTGGAGAATTTCAGGTATTCTTTGTGGTTTGGTGGGACAATGACAAGGTCCTTGC
>CAYJFF010000085.1:0-12337 GCA_964369345.1 uncultured Oscillospiraceae bacterium | reverse complement strand
GTTATAGTTGGTGGAAACGAATGTATGGAAAGAAGATATATTGATACGTGTAAAGAGTATGGTTGCAAAGCCAAAGTATTTACAAAGATGAAAGGTGATGTGAGAGGGAAATTTGGCTCGCCAGATATGATAATCCTGTTCACTAACACAGTATCACACAAACTGGTAGCTTGTGCAAACTGCGAAGCAAAGAAATGCAAAGCGAGAGTAGAGCGCTCACATTCCAGCTCACTTTCTGCTCTTAAAAGTATTCTTGAGACTGTACAGTAATGTGTCTATAAGAATATGATATCTGTAGTAAAATTTGATTTTGAGAGAGGTAAAAGATGATAAGTGAAAAAATATTAATAGAACACTGCTCACTTACATTATCCTCACTGAAAACGGCTAGTATGTTTACAGTGAAGTTTGCAGATATAGATGCACTGCATGGTTGTATTGCATCATGGAATGAGAAGTTCCTTGATAGTGGAATAAAAATAATGCTATTAAAAAGCGGGTTTGACTGGGCACTGATTTACCTTTACAGGGAAAATATGCTAGAAAAAGATATGAACAACGTGCAGGCAAAACAGATATTGGCAAGGTATGGATACACAAGTCTTACGGCTTCACAAGCACTGGAGAAACTATCCGAGCGTGTTTCTTCTTATAATGAGTTTCCACACGAGATAGGGCTGTTTCTGGGTTACCCACCAAAAGATGTAGAAGGATTTATATGTAATGGTGGTAAAAACTGTAGCCTGTGCAGGTACTGGAAAGTGTATGGAGAAAAAGACGAGGCACTGCAAAAGTTTGCAAAATATGACAAATGCAAGGCAGTGTATAAGAGGCTATGGAAAGAGGGAAGAGATATTTTAAGACTGACTGTAAAACAGTTTGCGGCTTAATATATACGATAATAAAATTTTAAAGGAGATTTTTTACTTATGAGTAAGGTAGCAGTAGTTTATTGGAGTGGAACAGGTAATACAGAGGCTATGGCAAAATTTGTTGCTGAGGGCGCAAAAGCAAAAGGTGCAGAAGTAGATGTTATGACATCTGCAGAGTTTAACCAAACTATGGTTGCAAATTACGATGCTATTGCTTTCGGTTGTCCATCAATGGGTGCAGAAGTGCTAGAGGAAACAGAGTTCCAACCAATGTGGGATAACGTAAAAGACAGCCTTGCAGATAAAAAAGTGTTGCTATTCGGCTCTTATGGCTGGGGCGATGGCGAGTGGATGAGAAACTGGGAAGAAGAAACAAAAGCAAGTGTGCTAGAATCATATATGTGTAACGAAGCACCAGATGCAGATGCAGAAGCAGCTTGCAAAGCTTGTGGTGAAAAATTAGTATAAATAATAGAGGAAACCTGAGAAAAATTTTCTTGGGTTTCTATGCTGTTTTGGAGAAAGATAAATGCATAAAGAAACAAAACTAATACTTAATGTATCTAGGCGGTTGCTACTGGAAACATCTAATACAGAAAAGCAGATAGCAAAAATACTGTATATATCAGAAACCACACTAAGAAGCTTGTATATAAAAAACTTTGGTATGCCACCAAAAAGATACATAAGAAGTGTAAAAATAAAAAAAGCAAAGACAATGCTAAGGATAACTGACAAGACTATAAGTGAGATAGCTTACTGTATAGGATATATCAATACAAGCAAGTTTACGGAGACTTTTAGAGAAGTATATGGTCATACCCCGTCGAATTATAGAAAAAAATGCTGTTTGGGAGTGGACAAAGACTCCTGTTAAATGGTATAATAATACATATCACTATTGTACAGGAGGAGTTTATATGCTAGATTTTATAACTAAACAACATAAGCTAATATTTGCAGCGGGGATTGCAACTGGTGTTGCTGTATTGGGCTTGCTAAAAACTAAAAAAGCGCGTGAGGTTGCTGTAAAAAGTGTCGCAGGTGGCATAATGTTAAAAGACAAAGTTCTAGAAACAGCTGCTAATATCAAAGAAGAAGCTGATGATATTTGTGCAGAGGCAAAAGCAGCGGCTAAAAAAGATTGCGTTTGTGGTGATGACTGCGGATGTGGTGATGATTGCGACTGCTAAGAGTTGCTGAGATTTAAGGAGAAACCTATGAGATATCACATAGTATGTGATAAGCCCTCCCGACTCAGAATTCGTTTTGGCAAATACATCTTAACTAAGGAGCAGTGCTACGGTATATCCGAGCTGCTCCTTTCTTTGGCAGGTGTTACAAATGTTTCGGCGAATGAGATAAACGGTTCGGTGCTTATCGAATATAACAAAAAAGCTACAAGAGAGCTAGTTCTGGAAAAACTATCTGCTCTTAAACTAGCAGATGTAAAAGACGGCACGCCGACAGATGAACAAAGAGCACATATACTAGAAAACGAAGTAAAAAAGAAGATAGTGAAACATTGCGCAGGATATATAGCAAGGCAAATGTTTGTACCACTATATATAAATAAAGTTTATACCATAACCCGTGCTATTCCATACATAGTAGGCGGGCTAAAAGCATTGGCTAGCAAGAAAATAAATGTAGAAGTGCTGGACGGAACAGCTATAGGTGCATCACTGTTATCAAGGAACTACAAAACTGCATCATCTACTATGTTCTTGCTGGGGTTATCAGATTTACTACTAGAATACTCTAACCTACGTGCAAAAAATGCCCTAGCAAAGAGCCTGACAATCAATGTAGATAAAGTGTGGCTTGTCAAAGATGGCGTAGAGATAGAGATAAACCATAACGAAGTTGCTGTTGGTGATATTATTCGCATAAGAAAAGGCAGCCTGATACCAGTGGACGGCACAGTGGTTGCTGGTGATGCGCTAATAAACGAAGCTACCATGACGGGTGAGCCTATAGCTGTACACAAAGCTTGTGACAGCACAGTATTTGCAGGCACTGTTCTGGAAGATGGCGAAGTAGATATAGAAGTGCTTAGCCTACAGAATGACTCCCGCATAGCAAAAATAATAAACCTAATAGACACAGGCGAGAAAGAAAAAGCCATGGTACAGGGGCGTGCAGAGCGACTAGCAGATGATATAGTACCTGTAAGCTTTGCTTTGTTTATTGCAACTTTACTCTTTACAGGTAGCATAACAAGGGCGCTATCGGTACTCATGGTGGACTTTTCTTGTGCTATCAAGCTTACAACACCTATCACGCTTATATCTGCACTAAAAGAGAGTGTAAACCATGGTGTTCTGGTAAAAGGTGGTAAGTATCTGGAGGTTTTATCCAAGGTAGACACCATAGTTTTTGACAAGACGGGCACACTGACAAATGCAGTGCCAAAAGTAGCAAATATCATTGCTGTTTCTGATAATTATACAGAAGAAGATGTCTTGAAAATAGCTGCATGTCTAGAGGAACATTTCCCGCATAGTGTTGCTGCATCTATCGTAAACGAGGCTAAACACCGCGATATCCACCACCCAGAAGAACATGGCAAGGTGGAGTATATAGTGGCGCATGGAATAGCTAGTATGTATAATGGTAAACACTCTGTAATAGGTAGCAGGCATTTTGTCTTTGAAGATGAAAATGTGCCGTATCCAGTAGAAAAAGAGCAGTGGATTAACGAGCAGATAGCAAATAACAGCGCGGTGTATTTGGCTGTAGAGAATGAGCTTATTGGCATAATATGTATAAATGACCCACCAAGAGAAGATGCGAGAAAAACCGTAGACTTACTACGTAAAGAGGGTATAAAAGACTTCTTTATGATAACTGGTGATAGCGAAAATAACGCAAAATATACCAGTGAAGTTTTGGGTATTGATAAATATTATGCAGCTGTGTTGCCAGATGGAAAAGCTGCAATAATAGAACAGCTAAAGAGCGAGGGCAGGACGATACTGATGGTGGGTGATGGAATAAACGACACACCTGCGCTCAGCGTTGCAGATGTATCACTAACACTAAATGGCTCATCAGACATTGCAAGAGAAGTAGCAGATATCTCTGTAATGTCACATCAGCTAACAAAAATAGTGGAGATAAGACGTCTATCAACCCTACTTATGAGAAAGATATACAGGCAGTATGGCTTTATAGTTTCTTTTAACACAGCACTAATAGCGCTCGGGATTTTGGGTACAATAATGGCTGGCACTTCTGCATGGCTACACAATGCATCTACAATAGCGCTCACTATTACATCAGCAAGGCCTATGATGAAAAAAGACGACATAATAGAACTGACGGAGGTACACGAAGATGAAACAACATAAATTCTGGTCATATCTTGCAGTTTTTGCAATGGTAATGTGTATATGGACAGGCTATAAGCATAAATAGCACACAAAATTTTTGGTTACTATGAATACAACTATTGTGACGTAACTTTCGTGAAAAGTACCAGTGTTTTTCTCATTGATGAAACATTTTATGTGGGGATTTATTGCCAATATAAGGCTAGGTGAAAAAGATATATTGTTTAATTTTTACAAATTATTTGATATGTGAAATAAAGCCAAAAATCCTCTTTACTTCTAGCGTGATTTACGATATAATAGCCTTGTACTCAATGCAATAATATAAAATACAGGAGGGTTTTTACAATGCCTAATATTAGCAAAGTTTATGCACGTGAAGTTATCGATTCTCGTGGCAATCCAACAATCGAAGTTGAAATCACTACAGAAATTGGTGCGTTCGGTCGCGCAATGGTACCATCAGGTGCTTCTACAGGTGAGAGAGAGGCTCTAGAGCTACGTGACGGAGATAACTCTCGTTACATGGGTAAAGGTGTAAGCAAAGCAGTTGCAAACGTTAATACTGCTATAGCTGACGCTATCATGGGCATGGATGTTACTAAACAAAATGCTATCGACAAAGTTATGCTAGACCTAGACGGTACAGATTTCAAATCTAACTTTGGTGCAAACGCTATCCTTGGTGTTTCTATGGCTTGTGCTCATGCTGCGGCTGACTACTTCAACATGCCTCTTTACAAATACCTAGGTGGTTTCAACGGCAAAACTCTTCCAGTTCCTATGATGAACGTTGTTAACGGTGGTAGCCACGCTGACTCTACTGTTGATTTCCAAGAGTTTATGATTATGCCTGTTGGCGCAACAAATATCAAAGAAGCTCTACGTATGGGTGCAGAGACATTCCACAACCTACGTAGCGTACTAAAAGCTAAAGGCTACAATACTAACGTTGGCGACGAGGGCGGTTTTGCTCCTAGCTGTAACGATGGTAACGAAGAGCCACTACAACTAATCGTAGAAGCTATCAAAAAAGCTGGTTATGTACCAGGACAAGATATCTGCATTGCTATGGACGTTGCTGCTTCTGAGTTCCACAACAAAGAAACTGGCACTTACGACCTAAAGAAATCTGGCGGCGGTTCTAAAACTACAGAAGAGCTAATCGAGATGTATGCTGAGTGGGTTGAGAAATATCCTATCGTTTCTATCGAAGATGGTCTTGGTGAGAGCGACTGGGATGGCTGGAAAAAACTTACAGACCGTCTTGGCGATAAAATCCAACTTGTTGGTGACGACCTATTCGTTACAAACCCACGTATCCTAAAAGAGGGTATCGAAAAAGGTATCGCAAACTCTATCCTAATCAAAGTTAACCAAGTTGGTTCTTTGACAGAGACATTCGACGCTATGGAAATGGCTAAAAAAGCTGGTTACACATGCGTAGTTTCTCACCGTTCTGGCGAGACAGAGGATACAACAATTGCTGATATCGCTGTTGGTTTCAACGCTGGACAAATCAAAACAGGTTCTATGAGCCGTACTGACCGTATCGCAAAATACAACCAGCTTATCCGTATAGAAGATGAGCTAGCTGAAATTGCTGAATACCAAGGTAAATCTTGTTTCTACAACGTTAACTAATATTAGTTAATTAATGTGAGCAAGGCATAATACAAATATTAAGGGAAGTTATAAGTACAAGCTTTTGTACTTTGGCTTCCCTTTTTTGTACGCTGTTTTAGCAATAACATAGGTGATGTGAGTAAAAGTTATGGGAAAATGACTTTAGATTATTGACATAAATTTGCAAGAATTGTATACTATGTATAAAAGAAATATATTAAAGTATGTGGATTTAGAAAAAAGGGGAAATGTTTATGAATATCTTAATGTTAATGACGGACCAAATGCACAAGTATGCGCTGGGGAAGGTGTCACCATTTGTACATACGCCAAACCTCGATAAACTAGCTGATGAGGGTACTTTGTTTACTAATGCATACTCCAACAACCCAGTTTGCACACCATATAGGGGTATACTATATTCTGGCAGGTATTCCAAGGACAATGGCGTCCAGAGCAATGAGCACTATTTGCGTCCTGACGAAGTCTGCTTGCCCAACGAGCTAGGAGATGCAGGTTACGAAACAAGCTTTGTGGGTAAGTTACACCTTGGTGCTACTGGTAATGGCCCTATTGCAGAGGAGTACAGGGCAGGGCACAAGCATTTCTTGGGATACCAGTGTTATAATCACTTTATTAATGAAGTATGTTTCTATGATGAAGATGGCAAGGAGCATAGGTATGATGAGCACCGTACAAATGTTACTGCACAGCTGGGTATAGAGCGTATGCGCAAGCTTGTAGAAACAGGCAAGCCTTTCTTACACACTATTTTTTTCCAAGCACCACATTACCCAGAGCAACCATCAGTAGAGTTTGAGGCTATATATGATGGCGTGGATATCCCTATGGCAGAGCAATATAGTGAGGTAGACCCATACACAGCCACATGGTCACCGCCAGCGATAAAACCAAAAGAGAACTGCCCAGATTACCAAAAGTATGGCAATAACATGCCACAATACCTAAAAATGTATTATGGTATGGTTAGCCAGATAGATTATCAGGTAGGAAAGATAATGGACGAACTAGAGAAACTGGGTATAGCAGATGACACGGCTATCATCTTCTCTGCTGACCACGGTGATATGCAGGGTAGTCACGGGCTAGTAAATAAGTGCCTGCCTTATGAGCGCTCATGTGGTATACCGCTGATAGTAAAAGTGCCAAATGTAGAGCAAGTGTCAGTGGTGGATACACCTGTATCTGCTGTAGATTACTACCCCACTTGCATGGAGCTTGCTGGTGTGGCTAGCAAGAAAAAGCTACCTGGTGAGAGCCTTGTAGCTTTGATGAAAGGCGAGAAGAATAGCCACATAGATGTATTTGCAGAGAACCATATGAAGAATACAAAGTGGTATATGCTGCGCAGAGAGAATATTAAGCTAATATTTGATGATAGCACGCTAGAAGTAACCGAGGTTTATGACCTTGCGAAAGACCCAGAGGAAAGCTGTAATGTAGTTGCCTGTGCTGACTATAGTAATATAATAGCAGATATGAAGAACTCATTGACAGAGATAATGAACCAACAATATTAAGCTGATACAAAAAGCTTGCACCTATATTACTCTAGGTGTAGGCTTTTTTATATTATGGCAAAAACTGCTAGTATTTAATAGCCCAAAACGAAAAAAAATGTCTTTACAATTAAGGGTAAATATGTTAAAATAATAACGTTAAAAAATTAACGAAACAAAGGAGATTGCTATGGAAATCAAAGTATGTATTGGGAGCTCATGTCACTTAAAAGGGTCGAGAATTGTAGTTGAAAAACTCCAAAATCTAATTCAAAGCAATAATCTGCAAAATAAAATAGAGTTATCAGGGACTTTTTGCATGGCTAAATGTCAGCAGGGTGTCTGTGTTGCTGTTGATGAAGAAGTGCACTCTGTAAAGCCTGAAACAGTAGAAGTTTTTTTTGAACAGCAAGTGTTATCCAAATAGTAGAAAGAAGGTTTTTGAGATGTCGGAGTTTTTAAAACTAAAAAAATCAAACTGCAAAAACTGCTATAAATGTATCAGGTGTTGCCCTGTAAAGTCTATCAGATTTTCTGGTGGGCAGGCAATAATAGTTGGTAATGAGTGTATTTTGTGCGGGCAGTGCTTTGTAAATTGTCCTCAGAACGCAAAAGAAATTACAGGTAGCGTAGAAGCAACAAAAATATTGCTGATGTCTGGCGAGCCTGTGATTGCATCTATAGCTCCTGCTTTTATTGCGAATTATGAGGGCTCTGGTATTGGCTCTATAGAAAAAGCACTAAAGAAACTAGGTTTTCATGCTGCGGAGGAAACAGCAATAGGTGCAACTATAGTTAAAAATGAATATCAACAGATGATTGACAGGGACAAAAGAGATATCTTGATAACATCGTCCTGCCACTCTGTAAACTTACTGATACAAAAATATTACCCCAACCTACTAAGACACCTTGCAGATATTGTGTCTCCTATGCAGGCGCACGCAATAGATATCAAGAAAAGATACCCAAATGCAAAAGTAGTGTTTATAGGCCCTTGTGTTGCAAAAAAAGACGAGGCAAGTTATTACGAAGGGATTGTGGACGAGGCGCTGACCTTCGAGGAGCTGACAGACTGGCTAAATCAAGAGAACATTAGCATAGAAACGGAAGAGGACAAAGGCAGCATAAATGAGAGTCTTGCTAGGTTTTTCCCCACTTCTGGCGGTATACTGCGCACAATCCAAAACAAAAACCCAGACTATACATATTTTTATGTTGACGGAGTAGAGAACTGTATGAAAGCTCTATCCGAGATAGAACAGGGAGAGCTGAGCAAGTGCTTTATAGAAATGTCTGCCTGTCTGGGTAGCTGCATTGGCGGCCCTGTTATGGAAAAATATAGGAAAAAACCACTGCTTGACTTTATGAGCGTGAATAAATATGCTGGGGATAAAGATTTTGAGGTAGAGGAGCTAGAAGCACCATATCTTAGGAAGAATTTCCAGCCGATAAAGCTGAGGAATGTAGCACCATCGGAGCATGAGATAGATAATATCCTGCGACAACTGGGCAAGGAGAAAAAAGAAGATGAGCTGGACTGTGGCTCATGTGGATATAACTCGTGTAGAGAAAAAGCTGTGGCTGTATACTATGGCAAGGCGGACCTTACTATGTGCTTACCATATCTTAACGAAAAAGCAGAAACGTTCTCTGATATAATCGTTAGTAACTCACCAAATGCAATTATAGTGCTTAACCAAAATATGGAAGTGCAGAGGCTGAACTCCTCCGCTATGGAGCTTATTAATGTTAGGAGAGAGTCCGACGTTATGGGTGAGCAGGTAGTTAAAATACTGGACCCTATTGATTTTATAAGTGTAAAAGAAAGTGGTAAGTCGATAAAAAATAAACGTACTTTTTTGGCTGAGTACAATAAATACGTAGAAGAAACAATAATATTTGATAAGCACAACAAGATGTTCATCTGTATAATGCGAAATGTCACCGAAGAAGAAGAAGAACGCTCTAAAAAAGAGGCAATAAGCAGAAAAACTATAGAAACAACAGACAAAGTTATAGAAAAGCAGATGCGTGTTGTGCACGAGATAGCATCATTACTGGGAGAGACAGCGGCAGAGACAAAGATAGCACTCACAAAGCTTAAGGAGTCGATACGTGATGATTAATTTGTGTACGGATATTGGCTACAACAGCCTAAATAAATACAAAGAAGAACTATGTGGAGACCAAGTAGAAGTGATAGAGGGTGAAGATGGCTCTATGACTATTGTTCTGGCAGATGGTCTGGGGAGTGGCGTAAAAGCTAATATATTATCCACACTCACAGCAAAAATTATATCTACTATGATATCAGAGGGGCTAAGCATTACAGACTGCGTAGAAACTATCGCAGAGACACTGCCTGTGTGTGCTGTAAGGGGCATAGCATACTCCACATTTACTATTTTTAGGGTATATAATGACAACCGTGATGCAGAGATAATACAGTACGATAACCCAAAAGTTATTCTGTTTAGAGATGGTAAGAACCTGGAGATACCACATAATGAGATGGTTATAGGTGGCAAAAAAATACTGATATCAAAGATGAAGCTGGAAGAAGAAGACCTGTTTATACTGATGAGTGATGGCTGTATACATGCAGGTGTTGGTAGTGCGCTTAATTTTGGCTGGGAGCGAAAAGATATAATAAACTATATGTCACCACTAATGCAAGTAGGATTTACCGCAAAGACGCTGAACACAATTTTGCTAAACGAATGCTATTCGCTATATGGTGCAATGCCTGGCGATGACACAACTGCTTGTACAGTTAGGATTAGAAAAAGGTTGCCAATGAACCTCGTTATAGGCCCACCATCAAACGAAAACGATGCAGAAAAAATGATGTCACTTTTCTTTGCAAAAGATGGTAAGCATATTGTATGCGGGGGAACAACATCTGGCATAGCAGCAAATTATTTGGGTAAAAAACTGGTAGCATCGCTGGATTTTGTCGATGCAGAAGTACCACCCACAGCCAAGATAGAGGGTGTAGACCTAGTAACAGAGGGCGTTATAACGATAAACAAAGTGCTGACATATGCCAACGATTATCTGGCTGACAACAACCTGTATACTAAGTGGAGCGTAAAAAAAGACGGTGCATCATCTATTGCAAGACTGCTTTTTGAAGAAGCGACAGATATAAACTTCTATGTGGGAAAAGCTATAAACCCAGCGCATCAAAACCCCAGCTTACCTATTAATTTCAATATAAAAATGCAGTTGATAGAGGAACTTTCACAGCGTCTTAAGAAAATGGGTAAAAAAATCAAAGTTAGTTATTTTTGAGCATATCTTATATAAAGCCACTTTATAATGGCGGAATGGAGCACTAAGATGAAAAAATTTGATACAAAAGTCCAGTATCTGAAATATAAAGTTCTAAGAGAAGTCGCTAGGAATGCATGGCAGGATACCCTGCTAGAAAATATTACAGATATACCCAAGCAAATAGTAGCAGGCAAAGAGTCTACCATGCGTTGCTGTGTCTACAAAGAGCGCGCTATATTGTCTGAACGTGTAAAAATAGCTATGGGCGGTGATAAAACCAACCCCAATGTAATAGAGGTTATTGATATAGCCTGTGATGAATGTCCTGCATCTGGCTATGTGGTAACATCGTCCTGTAGGGGATGTTTGTCGCATAGATGCTTTGATGCCTGTCGGTTTGGTGCTATATCGTTTGATGACAACCATGTAGCGCATATAGATAGCAATAAATGTGTAGACTGTGGTGCCTGTGCAAAAACTTGTCCATATCACTCGATTATAAGCAGCAAAAGACCATGCGAGAGTGCCTGTAAGGTAAATGCTATCACAAAAGCAGAGGACAACAGTGCGCGTATACTCAACGAAAAATGTATAGCATGTGGTGCTTGTGTCTATCAATGTCCATTTGGTTCTATTGCAGATAAATCGTTTATTCTGGACACTATCGATATATTGAAAAACAGCGATAATAACGAGAAATACAAAGTATACGCAGTGGTAGCACCGTCTATTTCTAGCCAGTTCCAACATGCAAAACTGGGACAGGTAGTGAGCGGTATAAAGGCACTGGGTTTTTATACCATAATAGAGGCAGCACTTGGTGCAGATGCGGTGGCACTGGAGGAGTCTAGAGAGCTTGCAGAAAAAGGCTTTTTAACAAGCTCCTGTTGCCCAGCGTTTGTTATGTATATAAATAAGCAGTTCCCAGATTTTGTGGAGCATGTATCGCACAATCTATCACCTATGGCAAGGATTGCAAAGTACATAAAAGAAACAGACCCCACGTCCAAGATTGTATTTATAGGGCCTTGCACAGCAAAGAAAATGGAGTTCCAGCTAGATAGCGTTAGGCCATTTATAGACTGTGTGATTACTTTTGAGGAGCTACAAGCGCTGTTTGACAGCAAAGATTTGGAGTTATCCGAGCTGTATGAAGATGTGCTGGACAATGCATCTTACTTTGGTAGAATTTTTGCGAGGAGTGGTGGCTTGTCCGATGCTGTTTTACAGGCTATGAAAGAACAAAATATTGATTTTGACCTGAAAGCAGAGAGATGTAACGGAATAGAAGCGTGTAGGGTGGCACTGCTGAAGTCATCTAAAAAACTGCTAGATGCAAATTTTATAGAGGGCATGGCCTGTTCCGAGGGCTGTATAGGCGGTGCAGGTTGCTTAACTCATGGACCGAAAGACAAAGCACAGGTGGATAAATATGGCATGGAGGCATATGAAAAGAATATGCTAGATGCAGTAAAATTAATTAATATATGACTAAAAAAGATGGCACCTCGCTACAGAGATGTCATCTTTTTTTGCTGTTTATTAAGTAAAAATAATTATTAAACGAATTTATTTTCTGTGCTCTTTTCTGGTATTAATACACACTCTGATAGTGGATTTGCCTTGATAACCACACTGGATAGAACCTTGAAATTACTATCTTGAACAAACTTTGTTAAATCACCACTTTTCCACTTCTGATATG
>CAYJFF010000084.1:0-12457 GCA_964369345.1 uncultured Oscillospiraceae bacterium | reverse complement strand
CGCACTAATAGCCCCGCAGATGGCAAAGCCTTTGCACGCATACGGTGCTCATTTTCTATGCTACCAGCATTATATAATGCACATTCTTTTACAATAGCACTTCGCCTTAGTGTAACTGTCTGTATACCAAGTGTAGAACGTGTAGATTTAGCTGTAATCATCGCCGTGTTTACAATCAAATATCTATCAGCAGATGTCTTTAGTAGAACATCTGTTTCGTCAGCGATAGAAATAATAGAAACAATTGGTGATTTGTCGCTAAACGCTGCTAGTAGCTTTTTGCGCTTGGTCTTGGTTTCATAGCTTGCAGTTTCTACTTTTGCTATTTTACCATTCTCAAAAACAAACAGCATATGTCCTTTGTACTCGGACAATACAACCATGCAAATAGGCAGCTCGTCCGCTTCCATACCTAGCTTACTAGGGATATAGTCACCAAGAACACTTGCTTTTGTATCATCAAACTCTGCACCACGACTCTTATATACTTGGCACTTGTTGGTAAAGAAAAGCAGATGTGCGTCATTCTTGCTATCAACTTCCAGTGCGATGCCATCACCATCTTTTAGCTTGTGCTCACTGGACATACGCCAAGATTGTGGTGTAATTTTCTTGAAATAACCCTCTTTTGTAAAGAAATACTTAACAGGATAGTCTGGTAAAATTTCTTCTTCGTCTTCAACAACTACATCATTAACATAGATAATCTCACTTTTTCTCTCTGCACCAAAGTTCTTTATAACATACTGCAAAGAGTCTATCATGATTTTATTTACTTTCTTTGGAGTGTTCAGCGTTTCTTCCATATCTAGGATTTCTTTTTTCAAATCCTCTATTTCTGCTGTACGCTTTAGGATGTATTCCCTATTCAGGTGTCTTAGTCGTATCTCTGCTACATACTCTGCCTGTACTTCATCAATCCCAAAACCAATCATAAGGTTAGGTACAACCTCACGGTCAACTTCGGTCTCTCGCACTATTTTTACAGCCTTGTCTATATCTAGTAGTATCTTCGCAAGTCCTTTTAGCAGGTGTAGTTTTTCGCGTTTTTTCTGTAAATCATAGTAAATACCACGCATTACACACTCACGACGGAACGCTATCCATTCGTCTAGTATCTCCCCTACCCCCATTACGCGTGGTGTAGAGCCGATAAGTATATTAAAGTTACAGGAAAACACATCTTCTAGCGTTGTCATTTTGCACAGCTTAGACATTATCTTCTCAGGGTCTGTGCCACGCTTTAGGTCTATAGTTATTTTCAGTCCAGACAGGTCAGTTTCATCACGAACATCGGCAACCTCACGAACTTTTCCAAGCTTTACAAGGTCAACAATCTTATCAACTATAGCCTCGACTGTAGTTGTAGATGGTATCTCGGTAATATCTACACAGTTGTTAGCTTTATCATATGTGTACTTACAACGCACACGCACGCTACCAACACCAGAATTATATATTTTTTCTAGCTCCTGCGCATTGTATATCACATAGCCACCACCAGCAAAGTCCGGCGATTTTATGCTATCTGCAACTATGCTGTCACTGTTTTTTATCCTTGCTATAGTTGCCTCACATACCTCTGTTATATTAAAAGAACATATGTTGCTAGCCATACCAACAGCAATACCCTTGTTCACATTTACAAGTACAGTTGGGAATGTAACAGGCAGCAGCGTAGGTTCTTGCATTGTGCTGTCATAGTTATCCCTAAAATTAACAGTGTCTTTATCTATGTCTGCAAATATCTGTGTACATATTTTCTCAAGCTTTGCCTCTGTATAACGTGATGCAGCATATGCCATATCACGCGAATATGCTTTACCAAAGTTACCTTTGCTATCCACATACGGTGCTACTAATGCTCCATATCCACGTGATAGACGAACCATTGTTTCATAAATCGCTGCGTCACCATGTGGGTTAAGTCGCATTGTCTGTCCTACTATGTTTGCAGACTTTACCTTAGCACCAGATAGCAAGCCCATCTTGTACATTGTATATAATATCTTGCGGTGAGATGGTTTAAAGCCGTCTATCTCAGGGATTGCGCGTGATACAATAACGCTCATAGCATATGGCATAAAATTCTGCTTTAGAGTATCTGTAATAGACTGGTCAACCACAATACCAGCATTTTCTATATGTCCTGATAGTGTACTTTTCTTAGCTTTTGGCTCATTTTTCTTTGATTTTGCCACTATTTATCCCCCTGATTAATTTTTTGCTTTGCTGTTTTTAGTATCAAGTTTAGTGCGTGGCTAGATGCAACATAGCGTATAAGTTCCCTTGCATCTTCATCACGCCTGCCGATATTTATTTCTGTTACAAAGCTACTCCAGCTACTTTCCACAGCTATATAAACTCTGCCAACAGGCTTGTTCTCTGCTGGGTTAGGGCCTGCATTACCAGTTACAGACACAGATATATCTGCACCAACACTTTCCCTAAGCCCTTTTGCCATTGCCACAGCAGTATGTTCGGAAATCGCTCCGTGTTCCTCCAATATTTCCTGGGAAACATTAAGTAATTTGTTCTTAACCTCGTTACAATAGCAGATTATACCACCCCTGAATACTCTTGATGCACCAGAAATTTCTGTAATTCTTGAGCCAACCATACCGCCAGTACAGCTCTCTGCAACAGCACAGGTCAGGCTATGTTCTGATAAATACTCTACCACTGCCTGCTGTAAAGTGTTTACGTTTATACCATACAGGAACTCCCCTGCTACCCTATTTATTTCTGCAAAGCTTGGCGCAAATACTTTTTCTGCTTCCTCGGCGGTATTCGCACGAGTAGTCATTCTCAGCATTACTTCGCCAGTTTTTGCATATGGTGCAATAGTTGGCTCTGTGCTACTTTGCATAAGTCCTTTTAGCTGTTCTTCCAGTGGTGCTTCGCCTATACCAAAGAAATGTAAGTTTTTGGAGTATAGCTTACCTTTATTCTCATCTGCCAAATATGCCTCTGCCCATTTGTCGAACATAGGTTTCATCTCTCTTGGTGGGCCAGGTAAAAGTACAATACATTTTGTTCTATCATCATTGTATATCACCACACCACAAGCTGTGCCATTAGGGTTTGGCAAAATTTCACTATTTGTGGGCATCATAGCCTGAGAACGGTTGTTCTCTGTTATCTTTACTCCCCATTTATCAAACAGTGCATTTAGCTCCACCCATAGTTGCTCATTAAAAACAAGTGTTTGCCCCATAATCTTTGCAGAAACTTCTTTTGTTATATCGTCATAAGTAGGCCCCAGACCGCCAGTAGCAATTACTGCATCTGCACGCTCTAGCGCTTCGCATATAGTTTGTTCCATACGCTGTTCATTGTCACCCACCGTTGCGTGGTGGTAGACATTAACTCCGTATGCTGTTAGCTCTTTTGCTATATATGCTGTATTTGTGTTTACAACATCACCCATTAGTAGCTCTGTGCCGACAGCTACTATTTCTACACTTTTTATTTGCATCATTTGCTCCGTTCTGCCGATAAAGTCAGCATTTTATTATGAGATATCCGCAAGTTCTAGGTAATCGCCACCGTACTCTGCAATAAACTCTTTTCTTCCTGCTAGATTATCGCCCTGTAGCAGGTCAAACATCTCTGCTGTACGCTCTGCATCTTCTTTTGCTACTTTGATAAGCCTACGTGTTTCTGGGTTCATGGTAGTCAGCCACATCATCTCTGGCTCATTCTCACCAAGACCTTTTGAACGTTGCAGAACATATTTTTGCCCTTTTAGTCGTTCGCAGATTTCATTTTTCTCCATTTGGTCATATGCAAAGTATGTTTCGTCCTTTGTATTAATCTCATATAATGGGGACTCTGCTATATACACAAAGCCTTCGTTTATAAGCGTAGGTGTTAGCCTGTATAGCATAGTTAGTATCATAGTGCGTATATGAAATCCGTCCACATCTGCGTCGGTACATATAACTATCTTGTTCCAGCGCAGACCAGCAAGGTCAAAAGAGTTAAGCTCTTTATTAGCTTTTGATGTAACTTCTACTCCACAGCCCAGCACCTTTAGCACGTCTGTGATTATGTCGTTCTTAAAGATTTTATCATACTCAGCTTTTAGGCAGTTTAGTATTTTACCCCTAACAGGCATGATAGCCTGGAACTCACTATCTCTACCCAGCTTGCACGAGCCAAGAGCAGAGTCACCCTCTACTATATACAGCTCACGTTTATCTGTATCTTTTGTACGACAATCCACAAATTTTTGTACGCGGTTGCCTATATCCATAGAACCTGCAAGTTTCTTCTTTATATTAAGCCTTGTTTTTTCAGCATTCTCACGGCTACGCTTGTTTATTAGTACTTGCTCTGCAACACGTAGTGCATCATCTGGGTTCTCTGCAAAATAAACCTCTAGCTGGTGTTTGAGAAAGTCCGTCATACACTCATATATAAATTTATTAGTTATAGATTTTTTTGTCTGGTTCTCATATGATGTCTGTGTAGAAAAGCTTGAAGAAACAAGTATCAAGCAGTCTTCCACATCTGCAAATGTTATCTTGGACTCATTCTTTAGGTATTTACTACCTTGTTTTAGGTATGCATCTATCTGGTTTACGGTAGCTATTTTTACAGCTTTTTCTGGGCTACCACCATGCTCTAGAAAACTAGAATTATGGTAATACTCTGTCTTGATAGTTTTGTTAGAGAAGCACAGTGCAACATTAAGCTTAACTTTATAGTCTGGCTTATCTTCCCTATCTCTACCCTCACGCTCACCACTCCACATCTGTACAGGTGTCAGGTAGTCCTCCCCCGCTAGCTCACTGCAATAGTCTTTTATACCATCTTTGTACAGGAACACAGTTTCTGAAAAGCTCTTGTCCTCTTGCTGGCTACGGAAAATAATCTCTACACCATTATTGACAACTGCCTGCTTTTTCATAACTTCTGTAAAATAGCTCTCTGGGATATTTATATCTGTAAATACATCAAGGTCTGGTTTCCAGCGTATTTTAGTACCTGTCTGGCGCTGTCTGGTTTCCTCTTTTTTCAGCCCACCTACATTTTCGCCTTTTTCAAAATGCAGGTTGTATTTATGCCCGTCACGGATAACTTCTACGTCCATATACTCAGAGGCATACTGTGTAGCACAGGAGCCAAGTCCATTAAGACCCAGCGAGTACTCATAGTTTCCAGAAGCCTGACTATCATATTTACCACCGGCATATAGCTCACAAAAAACAAGCTCCCAGTTATAACGTTCTTCTTTTTGGTTGTAATCTACAGGGCAACCACGGCCAAAATCCTGTACTTCTACCGATAAATCATTGTAGCGAGTGACAACAATCTTGTTTCCATTACCCTGTCTTGCCTCGTCTATGGAGTTTGAAAGTATCTCAAAGACGGAGTGTTGGCAACCCTCTAGTCCATCCGAGCCGAAGATAACACCTGGGCGTTTACGCACCCTATCCGCGCCTTTAAGCGAAGATATACTTTCGTTATCATATACATTTTTCCTTTTTGATGTTGGCATTTATATTACTACCTCTCTGATGTTTATTCTAAATTCTTTTCTATTATCCCAATAACCTACCGATTTGTCAACAATTAATATGCCGAAAATTTTCATATCTAGTAATATTTGTCAAAGCATTTGGAAAATTTCGGGGTTTTTAAGGCTTGCCGCGGTAAAAGTTTTTGTGCCATAGTGCTTAAAAGAAATACTGACTGTGCCACGCTCGCTATTATCTGCCACTATATTTCCCACACCAAAATACGCATGTGTTATGCGTCTACCCTCCAGTGTGGATACATTCTCATATAAACCACCCAGCTTTAGAAATCTGCTAGGATATACATTAAACAAATCACTCTCTTCTGGTGCATAGATAGTCAGCGTTTTCTTTGCTCTTGTAATAGCAGTATAAAAAAGACGCAGTTCTTCTTCCATTCCGTCCTCATCATCCAGTAGCAAATAGTCCTCTATAGCATCGCTGGAGGGGAAAATGCCATCTACTGCATCTGCAATAATAACATTGTCATACTCCTGCCCTTTTGCAGAGTGCACAGTGCTAAGGTGGATATTGCACCTACCTTTACGCTGTAGTAGCTGTGGTGCACTAGCTATTTTTTCTACAAAATCATCTACAGTTTCACAGTCTTTTGCTAGTTGTTTTAGTACTGTTATGCGCTGTACATAGCTACCTCTACGCACTTCTAGTATATCGGATTTTTCTAGCTCTCGCACATAGTCGATTTTATCAAGTATTACATCTATCTGTTTTTCCAGTGTCATAGTCTTCATCCTGTCCAGATTATGCTTTAGATAAATCAGCTTTGCAGTGCTACGGTCATTCTCACTGCTATAGTCCATAAGGTACTCAAAAATATTATCAACACTATCAGGTAGAGATTTTACAATCTCACGGTTTATGCCACATTTAAGCCTGTAGTAAACTTTCTTAAACGAGAACACATTACCCTGGTTCTCTGCTAGTCGCAATATATTTACTATATCACGGCTGATAAAGTCACTAGCATAGTTAATAGATGTGTCCGTTGCACTATATGGTATGTTTTTACTATTTAGCTGTGAGGCTAGAATTATACCTGTAAAACTATTCCTGTAAAGAATGGCACAGGTGCTATTTTGCGACATTCTTACACAGTCTTGCACTATCATATCGTACTGTCTACGTGCTGTAACCTCTGTTACAACCTGTATTTCATCACCCTGTATATGTGGTGTTCTCATATTCTTAGAAACACGGTTTTTGTTGTGATTAATAAGCGTAGTGGCTGTTTCTACAATGCGCTGTGTGCTACGGTAATTTTCCTCTAGCAATAATAATTTACAGTCTGTGTAGCGCTCCTGTAACCCTAGTATTCCTTGTGGGTGTGCACCACGAAAACCATATATACTCTGGTCCTCGTCACCTACCATAAATAAATTATCCCCAGAGAGTAGAAATATTATCTCCTGCTGTAGCTTGGTGGTGTCCTGTATCTCATCTACAAATATGCATTGGTAGCGCTGTTTTAACCTCTGCTGTATGTGTGGATACCTGTTGATAATATGATACGCATACAGTAGCATGTCATCAAAGTCCATATAATTATTCTCACGTTTACAGCGCTTATATGTGTTGTAAATGTTTGTAAAGTCTATTATATTATCATTAATTTCTGTACTTACTTCCTCAGGCAACAACATCTTGTTAGTACAATAGCCTATTGTGGTTACAAGGTGGGCAAGGTCATCATCGGATATAAATTCGTTATGAAACTCGTTGTATATATTTATAAGCATTTTATTGCGTATGCTATTATCAGTCAGTAGCCTAGGTGGTGTACTATTCTTTTCTGCGCAGTATTCCTGTATTAGTTTATAACAAAAACTGTGTATAGTACGGAAATCCGGTGTGGCTGTAGATATTGGTGATATAAGTATCTCCCACCTGTTTTTCATATCATTTGCAGCTTCTTTGCTAAAAGTAAGCACCAATAAATTAGCAACATCAACACTCTTGTTTACTATATAGTCTGCTATTCTAGCTGTGAGAACAGTAGTTTTGCCTGCACCTGGTACAGCGAGTAATAGTATCTTTTTGTGTGGTGCTAGTACTGCCTCCACCTGTTGTTCGGACAAGTTTACATCTTGCACATTCTTTAGGTATTCTATAATATTTGTCATTGTATCCTCTTATTTATTCAATGGAAAAACCCCCCAAACGGGGAGTTTTAATAATCATTTATACTTTCTCTTTGGAGCTTTTAAGTATAGAGTTTCCCTCAGATGCAAAGTTGTTTACATCTGTAGAAAGTCCCTTGCGTTTAAGCATAGTATCTATAATTGCAGAGAAAATAGAAAACAGCACGGACAATAGTGGAACGCCAATTATCATACCAAACACTCCATATAATCCACCAAATAGCATAACTGCAAATATTACCCACATAGAGTTAAGCCCCGTTGATGGGCCTAGTATTGCAGGGCCTAGTATGTTGCCATCGAACTGCTGTAGAACCAAAATAAAGAGCGCAAAGCCAATTGCCTGCCAAAAACCTGCTGATATAAACACCAGTATCATACCTGGTACAACACCGATGAATGGACCAAAGTATGGTATGATATTTGTAACACCTACAATGAGGCTGATAAGCGGGATAAAAGGCATCTGGAAGATGGACATGCCTATAGCACATAATATACCGATGACGATAGAATCTATTATTTTACCAACAACAAAACCACTGAACTTTGTGTTGCTATCATGTGTAACATTGATAAGATGTTTTACAAAATTCGCTGGGAAAACAGCATATAATATTTTCTTTATCTGTGCTGTTAGTAGCTCTTTATTTGCTAGCATATACATAGAAACAATGACACCTAGGAAGATATTGAGCACACCTGATGTAAAACTGCCTGTCCAGTTTGCAACTTCTTGCAGTGAGGTCAAAACAAGGTTTGATGCCTCCGAGAACAACACCGAGAAATACTCGCTTATCTGTGTTGGGAAATTCTCTATGGGCAAGTATGCCGCAAGTTGTGCAGCCATTTTGTCAAGCTCTACTATATAACCCTCTACGCCACCAACTAGCATAGTTACACTCTCTGCTATTGTTGGTGTTACTACAACCAGAAAAGCAGCAATAAAAGTAAATGTAATGAGATACGTTATCATTAGTGCAAATATTCTCTTGGTTTTTGTAGAAAACTTGGTGGTGGTTATTCGCTTTTCTATAAAACGCAGAATGGGACTGAGCAAAAATGCAAATGCAAAACCATATGCAAATGGTAGAAGATGCGAGAGTACACCAGTGACCTTTTCCCACAGCTCACCAAAGCCAAAAACAAACACAGCAAACAGCAATGATGCTGCAACTACCAAGAAAGAGTATACAGAAACGGTTGTATACTTAATATTCCAGTCAACTTTTTTCATGTATTACCGCCTTAAACAAAAAATAAAATTTCATATTATTATTATATCCCATAAATGTTGCTGTGTCCAGTAAAAATGACAAAATTCGTCAATTATTGTGCTAGTTCAAGCCATTTTTCCATTGCATGTTCAAGTTGCTCTTGCTTTTGCTGTTCTTCTAGGCATAGTGCCTGCAAAAGCTCATAATTACCCACATTATCAGGGTTTGATATATTTGTTTGTATTTCTTCTATTTCTGCCTCTAGCGTAGCTATCAAAGCCTCTGTTTCTGCATAGTCTTTACGACGCTTTGCTTCTTCTCTACGTGCTTCTTTACCACGTTTATATGCTTTTTGGTTCTCGCTCTCTGGCTTTTCTTGTGTGGTAGTTTCTGCCACCTCTGGCTCACTATTTGTATTGTTCAGGTAGTCACGGTATCTACCTTTGTACTCATACATTCTGCCACTTTTTAGCTCTGCTATACGTGTGGGGATTTTATCTAGCAAATATCTATCATGGGATACCATAATTACTGTACCCTCAAACTCTGCAAGCGCTTTCTCGAGCACTTCTTTCGTCGGCAAATCCAAATGGTTGGTAGGCTCGTCCATTATGAGCACATTACTACCTGCAAGGCAGATTATAGCAAGCTTTAGCCTAGCACGCTCACCACCGGATAGTGCAGAAACAGGCCTGAAAACATCATCTCCACTAAGCCCCAGTGCACCCAGCATACTACGCAGCTTGGTTTCATAGCTTTTTGGGTAACTTTCCCACATAGTGTCGAGCACGCTCATGCTCTGCACCATATTGTCACTCCCCTGCTCATAGTAGGATTTTTTTACACCACGACCCCAAGTAACACCACCCACAGGTATGGTACTATTATTTATTATACCCTTTAGCAGAGATGTCTTGCCTGTACCATTATCACCTATAATAGCTATCTTGTCGCCCCTAGCAACGTGAAAATCCAGCCCTGTTAGCAGTTCTTTATACATATCTCCCTGCCCAACAGCAACAGTTACTTGCTCTAGCTTTAGTATATCTTTCACTGGTTCTGTGTCATACTCCAGCTTGATAATCGGTGCTTTTAGGGCAGCCTTTGGCTTGTCTGTAAGCTCAATGCGGTCTATCATCTTTTGCCTGCTCTGTGCCATTTTTGTTGTGGAGGCACGCACTAGGTTTCTCGCAACATAGTCCTGCATTTTTGCTATTTCACGCTGTTGTTCCTCGTATACTTTTGTTTGGCGTGTATCACGTTCTTCTTTTAGCTGTAGGTACTTTGTGTAGTTACCCTTATAGGTGTACATCTCACCATATGCCATCTCCCAGATTTTATCACAAAGCCTGTCAAGGAAATACCTATCATGGGATACCACGAGTATAGCACCATTATATGAGCTTAAATATTCTTCCAGCCAGCCCAGTGTTTTAAAATCAAGGTGGTTGGTAGGCTCATCTAGTATAAGCAGTGCAGGCTGCTCTAATAGCAGTTTTGCGATAGCAAGACGAGTCTGCTCACCACCAGATAGCTTGTCTATTGTCTTGTCCCTATTATGGCTTGCAAAGCCCATACCATTAAGCACTGTGTTTATCTTTGTCTGCACCTGATAGCCATCACGCGCCAAAAATTTATTCTCTAGCTCGTGATAAATTTTATTAAGCTCTGCAAGCTTTTCGTCATCACTTGTAGCAGCCATTTGTTCACGTACTTCTATCAGCCTTGCCTCTGTTTCGTATACATCAGCAAAAACACTGTCCATTTCCTCTGTTATAGTGCTGGACTGTGACAATCCACAGTTCTGCTTCTGATACCCTATAGACAGCATGGGTGAACGTGCGATATCACCCTCATCGTGCTCCAGCTCGTTTGTTATAATATTAAGTAGGGTTGTCTTGCCTGCACCGTTTTGCCCAACAAAACCTATCCTATCCTTGTTTTCTATCTTTGCTGTGACATTACTAAAAATAATATCACTACCAAAACTCTTTCCCACACCATTTAGTGCTATTAACAATTCTATTACACCACCATCTATAAAATTACATAAATATATGTAGCGCTATTACCACATAAAAATCCATTATATATTCTATACCAAAGCCCATAGTATGTCAATGAATACGCAAAAATTTAATACTTGCAATTATTTTGTAAAATAGTATTGACAAATGAAAATATGTGTTGTATAATAACAAAGCTGTTCAAAGACAGTAGGTGCCAATAATCTTGGCATAATGGGTTAAGCCCGCCTACCGAGGACGAGATTATATTATCTACTAACAAGCTTTCTTGTTTTATGATTATTTTAAGCTCTTTCCACGGTATGGTGGAAAGAGCATTTTTAGTATACGGATATTTATTAATTGGGAGGTGAACCAAATTGGCTAGTGAAAAAATACTACAAAGCAAACAAGAGAAAGTTGCAGCACTAAAAGAGAAGATTGATGCTTCTATCGCTGGTGTTGTAGTTGACTATCGTGGCATTACAGTTGCTGACGATACTAAACTTCGTAAAGAATTGCGTGAGGCTGGTGTTGAATATTTCGTTGTTAAAAACAATATTCTACGTCGTGCATCTGAGGAGGCTGGTTACTCCGAGATGACAGGTTGTATGGTTGGTACAACTGCTTTCGCTATTTCCAAAGAAGACCCTATTGTTGCTGCAAAAATTCTGCATAAATTTGCAGAAGGCTCTAAGGGTAAATTCATCCTTAAAGGCGGCTTCATGGAAGGCAATGCACTAGACACTGCAGGTGTTGAAGGCTTGGCTAAACTACCTGGTAAGCAAGAGTTGCTTACTATGCTATGCATGGCTCTTAACGGAAACATTCGTGGCCTTGCTGTTGCTCTTAATGCAATCGCAGAACAAAAAGGTGAGGAACAACCTGCATAATTTTGCAAAAGTACCATACACACAAAAATAACTTATAGAAAACCGGGAGGTATATATTATGGCTTCAGAGAAAATTACCGCAATAGTTGAAGAAGTAAAAACACTATCAGTACTAGAGCTAGCTGAGCTAGTTAAAGCTATCGAAGAGGAATTCGGTGTATCCGCTGCTGCACCTGTAATGGTTGCTGCTGCAGGTCCTGCTGCTGGCGCTGCTGACGAGAAAACAGAGTTTGACGTTGTTCTTGTAGACGCTGGTGCAAGCAAAATGGGCGTTATCAAACTAGTTAAAGAGATCACAGGTCTTGGTCTTAAAGAGGCTAAAGAAGTTGTTGACAACACACCAAAAACAATTAAAGAAGCTATTTCCAAATCTGACGCTGATGACATCAAAGCTAAATTGGAAGAAGCAGGCGCTAAAGTCGAAGTTAAATAATTTCGTCCCTGTAGCGTAACTTATTTCTGTAACTAAATTTGCTTATCCATCAAACAGGTTATGGCTTATGCCATAACCTGTTTTCTTCGTGTATAAAAATCAGCGAGCCACTACTGGCAGTCCACAATAAAATAATAAGCAGCACAACGTTGGGCTGTACTACTTATTGTGCTCATAATCTTACCTGAAATATTGTATAATATGCTTAAAATCCAAAATGATTT
>CAYJFF010000083.1:0-12607 GCA_964369345.1 uncultured Oscillospiraceae bacterium | reverse complement strand
TCAGTACGAATTTTATTAGAAAATATCTTAATTCACCTACATTTGCTTGCTTGTGTAGAGATGCTATAATAAGTATACTTGAACATAATTATCCTCACCCATTAACAGTAGCTAGGATAATTTTTACAACAATATAACTATTGATTTTTATTTTGAATATAGTATAATATAAGTATAATGGTATGATAGTATTTCTATACTATTTATCTTGATACTTGCAAATTAAACAAACGAATTATTACTGGAGGTTATTGTGCGCAAAAAAACAAGTGGTTATACAATAATTTTAGGGATATTCTTTTTTATCATAATTGTTTATAATATTATTTCATTCAATAATATGGTTAATGTTGAGTTCGAAAAATCTCTGCGAAACACACTGATTGACATGGCAGACCAACAGCAGATTTCGCTCGAAAGACAGCTAGAAAGTCTTCTTTATAATCTTACTTCCCTGTCTGAAACACTTACTTTTATGAGCGAAGATGACCCCGACGAAGTCCTGGAATTTATTGAGTCAAAAAGAGATATACTGCATTTTGATACTGTAAGCATTTCTGATACTAACGGAAATGTTCTATTAGCTACGTCACCCATCACTAGCATAGCACACGAGGACTATTTTTCTGCTGCACTTACTGGTGAAGTTTTTGCTACAGAAACACATATTTCGCCAACTTCAGGTAATGAAGTTATCACGGTGGGGGTTCCCATGTATTTTCAGGGCGAAACTGTTGCTGTCCTAGCTGTAGAGTTTAGCACAGAGTACCTCAATTCACTTCTGACCAAGTTTACTGACGAAAATGGACTTAACCTGATAATTAACAGTGATAGCGAAATATTACTGAGCACTAGCTCTTTTGTTATTAGTTTTGATGCATTTGCAAATGCAGATTTTGATGAGGGTTTTAGTTTTGAGGATATAAAAAGTGATTTTAAATCAGGTAAAAACGGCAGTATATCCTATAGTATCAACGGCATACAAAAGCTTGGTGAATACAGACAACTTAGCATTAATGACTGGATATTGTTTTTTGAAATATCGGAGGAAAATGTTACAGCTAGTGCAACCGCTATTTCAAATAGAATGATATTTGTGAGTGTTACTATTGTCTCTCTTTCTTTTGCCATTATCCTTATTATACTTTTCTCTAGGAGAAGCCATCTGCAAGATTTGGAAAAAATAGCCTATTATGATAGTCTTACAGGTAGCCCAAATTTACTTAAATTCAAAATGCATGTAGAAACAACTATTAAAAACAACCCTAATGCAAAATACGCTATGGTCAAACTTGATGTCGCAAATTTTAAAGGTATTAATGAGGTTTATGGATTTGAAGTTGCAAATAAAGTCTTGTGCGCAATTACAGAAACAAGCACAAAGGTAAAAGAAAAGACTTTTATGCAGGCGAGAGTGAATGCAGATGAATTTTTACTGTTTTCTGGCGGTGGTGATTTGGAAAGACTGGAGCGCACCAAGGAGCACTACGAGGCTCATTTCAAGACACTGGTGCCCGAGCTTCACGAGCATAATTTCCACTTTAGATATGGTAGATATTTTATAGAGCAGGGCGAAACTGATGTTAATGAAATGATCAATAAAACTGATATTGCGCATAAATTATCAAAAAGTAGTAGCACAAGTAATCTCTATGATTATAATGATAATCATATGAAAAAAGTCCTAAAGGAAACTGAGATTGCAAACAAGATGCACAAGGCTCTTGCGAACAATGAGTTCTGTGCGTATTTTCAGCCAAAATTTGATATTGTGGAGAAGAAAATTGTAGGTGCAGAAGCTTTAGTAAGGTGGTTAGAGCCTAGTGGAAATATGATGTTTCCTAATGAATTCATACCACTTTTTGAGCAAAATGGCTTTATAATAGACCTTGATAAATATATATTAAAAAGCGTATGTAACAGCATTAAGCTTTGGCAGGAGCAAGGCTACCAGTTAGTCCCCATATCTGTTAATTTTTCAAGGTTACACATACACAATATCAACTTTGTAAGCGACCTCAAGCAAATTGTTTCTTCTTATGGTATAGAAACCTCTTATATAGAAATCGAGCTGACAGAAACTACTGTGCTAGAAAATGAAAATGAGCTATTGAGTATCCTTAGTGAGCTACGGAAAGCTGGTTTCTTGGTATCTATTGATGATTTTGGCTCTGGTTATTCCTCGCTTGGTATGTTGAAAAATTTCAATGTAGATACACTAAAGTTGGATAGAAGCTTTTTCATCAATGCCAGTGATAAAACAGCTTTTGACCGTGGCAACTACGTAGTAGAGAGCATCATCTCGCTTGCGCGTGCACTTGATATGCACACTGTTGCAGAGGGTATAGAAACGGAGGAACAGGTCAATTTCCTAAAAAGTGTAAAATGCTTTGTAGCACAGGGTTATTACTACTCCAAACCAATTCCTTCTTCCGAATTTGAAACACAATATCTAAAATAACCACAAAACCGAACTCAAGTCAGAGTAATCTCTGTTATGAGTTCGGTTTTTTTAATGCTATTTTTTACACTTGTGTGCACTTTATTTTTTAGTGGATTATGCCAGTCTTATATAGATGCAGTGTTTTCTTCTTAATGCCCTATTGCAAATAAGTATAATATTCATCCTGCATAGCAACCAAATTCTCTTTTAAACGTTGCTTATATTTTTCCACTACAGATTTGTACTCTGGTTTAAGTGCAAGATTATCCATTTCGCAAGGGTCATTTTTAATACAATATAATGTAACACTTTGGTCTATATTAAAATGTGTAAACTTAAATTCATCTGTTATCAATGTTCTGAACTGCTGTCTCTTTTTGTCTCCGCCATAAGTACTTCTCTCAAACTGAATCAAAAGCTCTGCCCTATCTTTTCCTAGCTCACCTTTAGCTATATGGGAAAGATCCATTCCGCTCATATATGACGGCACAATGGCGTCAATCAGCCCCAGTGTTGTGGGTGCTATATCAATACCAGAAAATAGTTTGTCCGTTCTTTGCCCTTGAGCCACTGCACGGGGATAGCGAATAATCATAGGGATATTTGATGATTCTTCCTCAGGTCGTGCTTTGCCAGCACGGTTGTGGCTACCCAGCAATGCACCATGATCTGAAAAATAAAAAATTATAGTATTATCCAGTTCGCCCAACTCTTCTAGAGATTTGCACAATCTACCGATATTGTGGTCAAGGTTTTCAATCGCAGCGTAATATGCTTTAAGCTCTCTCTCCAAATTTTTGTTACTCTCTAAGGTGCAATCAACATTAGCTTGAAAAGCAATTTTTTTATCATCAAATTTTGATATATAGTCCGCTGGTGCGTACAGTTTAGAGAGCTCATCTATCTCGCCTGTTTCAGTATATGGTGCATGTGGAGCTTCGTATGAAACTACGGTAAACCACGGTTTCTCCGAATCTTGATTATGTAAATATTCAATCGCTAAATCTGTCAATGCATCAGTTTGGAAACCATCTAGTACGCGAAATTTTTGTGGATTTCTATCTGTGCTTTTAAAATAAGCTGTCTCAAAAAGACGATTGCTATTTTCCCAACCGATGAAATCATCAAAACCCTGCCTAAAATAACCAGAAACAAAGTGACTGGGAGCTGCGCCACCACTAATATGCCACTTACCTAGATAGCCTGTGTGAAAACCATTTTCTTGCATAGTCTCTGCAATCGTTTTTTGGTTAATTAGTGGAACATGCAGAGAAACAACACCATGCTCATGAATGTGCTTGCTTGTCATTAAGCTTGCTCTAAAAGGTGAACAAATAGGACACGAGCTATATGCTCTATCAAAAGATGTTCCTTGCTCTGCCAAGCTGTCGATATTTGGGGTCTTTACATTTTCATCACCTCTAAACCCCATGGAGCACGCGCGATGCTGATCTGAGAATATCCACAATACATTAGTTTTTTTCATCGACAAATCCTTTCACTTGCTCATTTTTATTAAATTTTGATTTCAAAGGCATTTCAACTCTATTTTCTATAGAGATACTTAAAGTAAATTATACAATTTTGCAGAATTAAAGTCAACTACCTAAACCTCTTATAAACGGGGTATCACTTATCCCCCCCATATCTGCGCTCAATATCAATGAGCTTGGGAATATTACACGCTATGATTAAAATGATAAAACAACTAAAATATTCTTTTGTAGCTAATTAAGATTATAGGGAAATCTCTGTTATTTTGTCAGAAGTTGACGCAAAGGTTAGTTTGTACTAACTTTTTTTCGGTTTTTGTATTGACTTATACAATTATATATGCTATTATCAATTTGCAAATAATTCTCAAATTGTACGAGGTGTAAAATGAGTAAATACCAAACAACACAAAGGCGAATATTAATCGATTTTTTTAAAAAAAGTAATCATAGAACATTATCCGCACAGGAGATTCACGACGAATTATCTGTGCATAATATAAGTGTGAGTGCGATATACCGTAACCTTGCAGAGATGGAAGAACAGGGTCTAGTCTGTAAGGTGAGTGCCAAAAGTCGCTCATCTGCATTGTATCAGTACATTGACCCAGAAGAATGTGTAGGAGTAATTCACCTAAAATGTCAAGAATGTCAGGCAACTTTCCATATCAATAGACATATATCCAAAATGATTATGGGAATTGCACACGACGACTTTAATTTTACAGTCAATACTTCCGCAGCCTTTCTATACGGGAAATGTGATAACTGTTCGCAAAATCACACTAATTAATTTATTTACAAAAGGGGTAACCAATCGATGAAAAAGAGAAATTTAACTGCTATCTTACTTTTTGGTGCAATGATTTTATCTGCGTGTACCAGCAGTGCCAACACATCTTCAGCTACATCAAGCACAACTATCACTCAAAATCCACAAGATAGCGATAAGCTTAGCATTGTAGCAACATCATTCCATGAATATGACTGGGTAACAAATATTATTGGTGATAATAACGACACTTTTGACATAACTTTACTTATGGATAATGGCGTAGATTTGCACAGTTATGAGCCAAATGTAGAAGATATCTCTATTATTTCGTCTGCTGACCTTTTCATTTATAATGGCGGTGCTTCTCACGGTTGGGTTTCTGGTATTCTAGCCGAGCCAATGAATGAAGATTTGCAGTCTATAGAAGTTATGGCAAGTCTAGGCGAGGCAGTCAAAGCTGAGGTTACAGTTGAGGGAATGCAAAGTGGTTCTCACGACCACTCTCACGACGAGAGCAATACTCACGACCACGACGAGAGCGATTCCCACGACCATGACGAGAGCGATTCCCACGACCATGACGATAGTGATACCCACGACCATGATGATAGCGATACCCATGACCATGACGAGAGTGATTCCCACGACCATGATGAGAGCGATACCCACGAACCCCATAGTGATGAGCACGTTTGGTTGTCTCTGAATAACGCAATGACAATTTGCGAAATTATAGAAGAAAAAATATCAGATATGGACCCTGATAATGCAGCTATGTACCAAGCCAACACAGATGCATATATCAATTCTCTAAAAGAGCTAGATAATTTTTTTAGGGAAACTATCGACACTTCACCAAGGGATACATTGGTTTTTGCTGACAGGTTCCCATTCCTATATCTAATGCAGGACTATGACATCCAGTATTTTGCAGCTTTTCAAGGTTGCTCTGCAGAAACAGAGGCGAATTTTGAAACTATTGCTTTCTTGACAGAAAAGGTCAACGAGCTTGATGTAAACAACCTGCTAATTCTTGAGAACGGCTTGCTGGAGCTTGCACAGACTATCAATAATAGTAGCGAGGACAAAGACAGTGATATACTAGAGCTTGACTCTATGCAATCTGTAAGTAGCGAAGATATCGCTAGTGGTGTGACTTATTACTCTATTATGGAGAGTAACCTAGAAATATTAAAAACAGCCCTAGGTGAGTAATATGCCCAGCTAGGCGAACAGGAGAAAAAATGGAAATAACATGCCAAAACCTCTCGGTTGGTTACAACAATACTCCCCTACACTCCGATATTAATTTTACAATACCCAGCGGTTCTTACACTTGTATTGTTGGCGAAAATGGAGTGGGAAAAAGCACACTCATAAAAACAATATTAGGGCTACTGCCTCCTATTAGTGGTGATATTACTATAGGCAAGGGTGAGCGAAAGCTTGACATAGGCTACCTACCACAGCAAACACAGGTGCAAAAAGATTTCCCCGCTTGCGTTTATGAGATTGTGCTTTCTGGCTGTCTTAATAAAATAGGCAATAGACCATTCTATAATAAAGCAGAAAAGCAGCTAGCAAGAGATATGCTAGAAAAATTGGGTATATCCCACCTTGCAAAAAAGAGCTATAGTCGGCTTTCTGGTGGTCAGCAACAACGAGTTCTGCTTGCTAGGGCACTGTGTGCCACAGACAAGATATTGCTACTAGATGAGCCTACTGCCGGGCTGGATATTGCATCTACTATGGAGTTTTACAAAATAATCACAGCACTAAACAAGGAGGGCACTACTATTATTATGATTACACACAATCTGCAAGAAGCAATTTCTGATGCAGACCATGTACTATGCCTAAATAACTGTGGTGTATCATGCCTTACTAAACAAGCTTTTGAGGAGAGAAATAATGCCTGAAGTTTTTAACACATTAATAGAATATCTTTCCTACCCATTTGTTATGTATGCTGTAATAGTAGGCGTGCTTGTAGCACTGTGCTCATCACTACTAGGTGCAACACTTGTGCTAAAAAGGTTCTCATACATTGGCGACGGCCTATCCCATATTGCTTTTGGTGCTATCGCTATAGCATCAGTGCTAGACATTGCAAACCAAGATATACTGGTGTTCCCAGTTACAGCGCTTGCGGCAGTTTTGCTACTGCGCATAGGTCACAATGCAAAAATAAATGGTGATGCAGCTATTGCTATGATGTCCGTAGGCTCACTAGCAGTGGGATATTTGCTGATGAATGTATTTGCAGTTTCTAGCAACCTTGCTGGTGATGTTTGCACTACGCTATTCGGCTCTACTTCTATACTTACGCTAACACGAACAGATGTAATAACCTGTGTTATCCTATCTGTTGTTGTAATATCCATTTTTGTTGTTTTTTATAACAAGATTTTCGCAGTAACTTTTGATGAAAACTTTGCAAAAGCAATAGGAATTAATGTCGAGAGATATAATTTGCTAATAGCCATTACTATCTCCGCTGTTATAGTTATCGCTATGAACTTGGTAGGCTCCCTGCTCATAAGTGCCTTGGTGGTGTTCCCCGCTCTCTCATCTATGAGAGTATTCAATAACTTTAAGTCCGTTATCATTTCTTCCGTTGTTATTTCTGTTATTTGCGCACTGTTAGGCATACTGGTTTCAATCGTTTATGGCACACCCGTTGGTAGCACTATAGTAACTGCAAACATAATCGTTTTTGGTATCACTTCTGCGCTATCTAGAAAAGTATCTGCTTAAAAAGCCCGTCGGGGCGTCCCGACCTCTTAATCATTCACAGCTTCACGGTGATTAAGACAGCTTGTTTCATTATCTTATGCGCCAACGTGAAGTGGCTGAATGGAGTATGAACATGGTAAAAAACTTCTTGCTTGCCTGCATGTTATCACTGTTATTATTTGGCTGTGCTGATAGCCCTGATAATATCGAGAGCTCTTCTTCGCTAGAAACAACCCCAATTCATATAGATGACGGTGGTAATGTTAGCTTTGACGAGGATGATGTAACAAAAGAGGCTGATAGTACTGTTGACTATGATATCACAGCGCTTAGCTCTACTATGGTATATGGCCAGATGGCAGACTTGATGTATAATCCAGACAGCTACACCGACAAAACATTTAAGATTACTGGAGTACTGGAGATATTATCACACGAAGATTTACCAGAGGATATCTATGTACTTGTAATTTATGACGCTCTAGGTTGTTGCCCACAAGGTATTGAAATTAGGTTTTCTGATATAGCTACAGTGCCAGAAGTAAATACTGAAATAACCATAATAGGCACTGCACAAACAGGAGAACTACAGCAAATCTTTTTCCCTTATATAGAGGTCACGAGCATAGAAAATGTGTAAATCACCAGAGAGTTTCCGTGTTTTATAATATGCAGTCCGAATGATGAAACATATCTGCAAAAGAGTACAAAGCGAGAAAGCAACCAATTAAATCAGGGCATGATATCTATATTTTTTAGGTATTGCGCCCTGATTTTTGCTATATTGACTATGCACTAGATATCTAGTATACTGTAGATATACTAATATCTAGGAGGTCTGCAAATGGATAATACAAACATACCACCTGAGCTACAAGAATTTTTTGATAAAAAACAACAACTGTTAATAAAACGTAAAAAACTAACCGAAAAACTAAAAAAGAGAAAGCGCTATGTAATTACATTTTTGATTTTTGGTGTTATCGCTTTTTTGCTTAATCAAGTGTTTTTGCTCGTTCTCTTAAGCATTTTTGTAATAATTCCATACACAATATTCACGCTCGTTTTACTACCTATTACACACTCCAAACTAAACCATGTAACAAGCGCGTTAGAGTCTCTAGGGGTGGATTATGAAAATGCAGTTGTAAACCTAGATGATAAAACGATAGTATCTAGTAGCTATATGGATAATATGTACTCACCCGATGCATACTCTACACTTGAAGCACGTAGTATCTTTGATTCTTGGTATGATGATGATACGTTTGACACCAACACAAATTGCGGTGGTGATGATGATGGCTGTGATAGTGGTTGGGATTGTGGCAGTGATGATGGTGACTGTGATGGAGATGACTAAATACACAGCGCCATATACTGGAAAACTAATACAAGAAAAGCAAACCTTATGTTTCTCTAACTGAATATCCCCACTCTTTTTACCATATAGCAGTGGCTGTTACAAGTGATTTTCACCATTTGTAACAGCCACTTTTGCAATCAGTGCTCGCAATATTACAGCTCTCCAACAAGCTCTCTGGCTTTTTTCTTTGCCTCTGCCAATACTACCTCGCCCTTTTCTGTTATGGAATAATATTTGCGCACCTTACCGTCCACGGTCACACTCTCCACTGCTAATAGCTCAGCTTTTTCTAGGTTGTGGAAAATTGGATATAGCGTGCCAGGGCTAATGTCGTAGCCATGAGATTTTAGTTCCTCTATCATAAACGTGCCAAAAATCGGCTCTTTCTTTGCGTGATGTAATATATGAACCTGTATAAATCCCAAAAATAATTTTCTTAAAATAGGGTCTTGCATTTTTGCTCTCCTTGTGCTAAAATTGTTATATCGAAAACCGATATTGTATTTCGATATCCACTTTCGTTAATTATATTATACACTTAATCACAAAGAAATTCAAGGAGGAAATTATGTTTAGCACAAAAAATTTATGCTTTAAAGATTTTATTTTCTATAAAGACATACATATCCAAAAAAATAAGATTAATTTTATCACTGGTGCTAGTGGCTGTGGCAAGAGCACACTACTCAAGCTCTTTAATAGAACAGAGAATTGCTCTCAGGGGGAAATCACATATAACAACCAGCCTATTACAGAGATTGATAGCATTGTGCTACGCAAAGCAGCTCGGCTTATATCACAAACTACTTTTTTATTTTCTGGTACTATCAAGGATAATTTCCAGCTCTTTTATACATACTGTGAGCACACAAATTTGACAGAAGATAGAATGCAGTATTTCCTAAAACTAACCATGGCCGACTTCCCACTAGACACTGTATGTGATAACCTATCTGGTGGTGAAAAACAAAGGGTATATATTGCTATCTGCCTATCTATGGAGGCAGAAACGATAATGCTAGATGAGCCAACCTCTGCACTAGATTATGGTTTATCGCAAAAAGTTTTGAGCAACATAATTTCATTTGTAAAAGAGAATAGCAAGACACTAATTGTCATCAGCCATGATAGCAAGCTAACCGAGAGTTTTGCGGAACACATAATAGATTTGACTGGAGGTAAAAGAGATGAATGACGCAGTAGAAATTAGCCTGTTTAATTTTGGTTTGATTTACCTATTGCTAATAGTAGTAGGGACTATAATGAAAATAAGCAAAATATCACAGACCAAGCTACTACTTGTTGCAAGTATCAGAATGACAGTTCAGCTAACACTTGCAGGCTATATTCTGATGTATATTATAGATAACCCCTCCCCCATTTTCGTCTGTCTATACATCATTCTTATGAGCACATTTGCAGTGCACAGGATACTCTCTGTAAACAAAGGGCTTAACACTAGCTTCAAGCTAATAATAGCAGGGTCTATTAGTTTATCCGCTATTTTCATTATAGTATTTTTTATCGCTATCGTAATAGGCGAAAATATATTCAACCCACAATATACTATACCTATAAGTGGCATGATAATCGGCAATGCAATGACTGGTGTTACACTAGGGGTTAGGACTTTTATGTCAAAAATAAAAGACTCTACGCTACAAATAGAGGTGCTACTTAACCAAGGTGCAAAACCCAGAAACATACTAAAACCCATGGTAAACACTGCGCTAGAAACCGCTCTTTTACCCACAATAAACTCCATGCTAGGTATGGGTATTGTGTCTCTCCCAGGTATGATGACTGGTCAGATTTTATCTGGTGAGTCACCCACGACTGCTATATTGTACCAGATTTCTATTAATATTTGCCTGGCTGCCGTTGTTTCTCTAGCAGTATATCTATCATTAAATTTCGGTTATAGAACACTCTATAATAAAAGCAATCAGTTTGTATTATAAACTATAGGCAACAAAAAGGTATCATCACACTCACTTGATGATACCTTTTTGTTTTGCTTATAGATTATATATTTTTGTATATTTATCTGCTAGGTACTTAACATAATATTCGGGCGAGAACTCAGCTTTGCAGCAATTCATAATTACCTCTGGCGGTGTCAGCATACAGCCATGTTTATAGATATGCTCTGTAAGCCACTCTACCACAGGTTTAAAATCGTTGTTTGTTATGGCGCTTGATAGGTCTACATCTTGCTTTAGCGACTCTGTTATCTGAGAGGCGTATGCGCTCCCCAGCGAATAACTTGGGAAGTACCCAAACATACCACCGGACCAGTGCACATCTTGTAGTATACCGTGTGCATCATCTGGTACGTCTACACCTAGGTAGTCTTTATACAGCTTGTTCCATAGGCTAGGCAGTTCATCTACGGTGATATCACCTGTAAATATAGCTTTTTCTATCTCATAACGTACCATAACATGCATAGAATATGTTAGCTCGTCAGCCTCTATCCTAATCAGGCTTGGGCTAACAGTATTGATAGCTTTGTAGAAATCCTGTGGTGTTACTCCGTGTAATTGCTCTGGGAATAGCTCTATTAATTTGGGGAATACCAGCTCGCAGAATTCCTCTGAACGACCTACTACATTCTCCCAAAAACGTGACTGCGACTCATGTATACCCATGCTTGTGCCAGAGGCTAGCACAGAATAATCAAGGTCATCACCCATATTAAGCTCGTAGAGGGCATGCCCACACTCATGTATCACGCTATAAAAACTACTTACCAAGCTATTTTCGTGGTAGTTAGTAGTTACACGCACATCTGCCTTGCCAAAATTTGTACAAAACGGGTGCTCAACCTCGCCAATTGTGCAGTGGTTTTTATCTATTGTTAGTATATCCATCAAGTAGCTAGCTAGCTTTCTTTGGGTTTCCACTGGGTAATTAAGCGACATAAATCCATACTGTGGCATAGGTGCTTCGCCGATTTTGTGGATAATCGGAACTAAGTCTGCGCGCAGTTTCGAGAAGTAGTCGTCTAGAATATCCACTGTCAGACCTTCCTCATAGCCATCCAGCATAGTGTTGTATATGTTCTCTGTATCTGGCTCATAGTATTTTACAAATTTTTTCCTAAAAGCAATTATCTTTTCTAGGAAAGGCTTGAAAATTTCGTAGTCACTTTTTTCTTTTGCCTCGTGCCATGCTTGTTGTGCAGCATTGCGCAGAACTTGATACTCTACAAATTCTTCCATCGGTATTTTTTCTGTACGCTCTTTGCTTTTTAGTATTTTTTCAAGCTCTTTCTGGGTCTGTGCGTCCAGCTCTGCTTTGTTTTCTTTTAATACTTCTAGTGTATCAGAAAGCTCCTGTGATGTTCTTAGCTTGTAAATCTCCTCACCCAGTATAGAGAGAGTTACTCCCAGATTTGCCGATGCACCTTTTGGCATACAAGTTTTTGAGTCATAACGTAGCATTGCCATAGCGTGTCCATATGCGTGCAATTTCTTTTGATATTTTTTAAAGCTGTTAACTGCTTCTGTTATAGTCATTTTCTATCTCCTAAATATAATATATTTTCAAAAGTAATCTATTTTGCAATTACCCACACAAAAGATGTGTAGTAAGTATATTATATTACTAAATATTTTCAAGTGCAATAGTTTTTTCGTATAGAGCACTAAAAACTTAGTACTGCTATCAAATATGTCAGTTTTATAGCTCAGTGCTTAGCAAATAAGGTGCGAAATCTATTGAAAACTATACTTTAAAGTGGTATAATCTTCATTGGAATGTCAAAAGTTAGGGTAATCTTACCCAATAAG
>CAYJFF010000082.1:0-12922 GCA_964369345.1 uncultured Oscillospiraceae bacterium | reverse complement strand
TGATAACCGATGAGTACTACAAGTACATTTATTCAGTGCCAGACCAAAAGGAGTTCTTGTTTGACAAAAAAACCGACAACGAAACACGTAACTTAGCAGGTGTACCGTCGCTCAGCGAAATTCAGCAGGAACTAAAGCTAAAGCTAATGGAGCACCTAGAGAGCGATGGGGTAACCGCCCTGTGCAAAGACGGAGAGTGGTGCTATTTCCCCAAAGCAGAGCTGCCAGAAAGCCCTGACAGTGGGTTGATTACTCAAGATATTACCTGTGAGTGGTTTGACGAAACACTGATTGGATATAACGACTAAGGAGAGCTGAGATGAACAAAAAAATATTAAATAAACCCGAAATTTCAAATGAGCAACTAGCAACAGCGATGCAAAATACAGTTTCACAGACAAGGCAGAATATACCGAAATTTGGAAATGCAGTAATGACTGCATGCAGTACAAACAATTTCTATGAGATAGGCGAGAATGTAGGCTGGACGACTGGATTTTGGCCAGGTGAGCTGTGGCTTGCCTATGAGCTAACAGGTGAGGAACAGTTCAAGACGGCAGGGCTGAATCTTGTAGAGAATTTTCTGTACCGTATGGAGAACAAAATCTATACTGACACGCACGATATGGGCTTTCTGTACACACTTTCCTGTATCTCAGCACACAAGCTGACAGGTAGCGAGAATGCAAAAAAAGCAGCACTTATAGCAGCAGATTTCCTACGAATGAGATTTCACGAGAAAGGGCAGTTTTTACAGGCGTGGGGCAAGATTGGCGCACCGAACAACTACCGTATGATTATTGACTGTATGATGAACCTACCCCTATTATACTGGGCAACCGAGCAGACAGGCGATGAGAGTTACTCACAAGCGGCAAAGGCACACTGTGATACCGCACTAGATGTCATTATCCGTCCTGACGGTTCTACTCACCATACATATTTCTTTGATATGGAAACAGGCGCACCGCTACGTGGAGTAACAGCGCAGGGGTATGACTCAAACTCTGCTTGGAGCCGTGGGCAGAGCTGGGGTGTGTATGGTATAGCGCTTGCATACAAGCAAAATCCAAACCCAGATTATATACCGCTGTTCGAGCAGGTGACTGATTTCTTTATCGAGCATCTACCAGAAAATCTAGTACCATACTGGGACTTCCACTTTACCACAGGCAGTGATGAGCCTTGGGACTCCTCAGCAGCGGCTATTGCTGTGTGTGGTATGCTCGAGATGGCGAAGTTCTTGCCAAAAGACAAGGCAGAGTACTATACAAGCTGTGCCAAGAAGATACTCGGAGCACTGGTCGAGCTGTGTGGTGCGTCTGATTTTTCAAAGTCAAACGGACTACTGCTACACGGTACATACTGCCGTAGTTCAGAGTTTAACGAGCATGATGACCGTGGTGTAGATGAATGCAGTGGATGGGGCGACTATTTCTATATGGAGGCACTGACAAGACTTAGCAGGGACTGGGAGCTGTACTGGTAGTTTTATAAACCCAAAATACGAAAGGTAACACCTTAGAAAAAAGGTTACAAGACGTGCTACACGGAGGTGGCAACACACCTGTATACAAAAAACAAGATACGTTTTCGGTCTTTATGCCGATAGAGTCCTTGAGACTAATCGACCCTGTGCGGTTAATGTCAGTAAACATATGAATTTATTATACATTGTTACGTATAGACAATTTTCTGCACACGTTAATTGGGTCTATATATTATCGCTATTTTACTATTATTTTTGCCAAGTATTACTTTTTTGTATACAAAATTAACTGCTAGTCGTATTTTAATAATTATGTCTATTGAGTATTGCAAAAAATACAAATATAATACAGACATAGGTTAATCGGAAGATTTTACAAAACTATTTTACAGATAGGAAGACTTATATGAAAACTAAAACACACAAACCATCATACCAAAGAACTTTTGGTGACCGTCTAAAAAGAGATTTAAAGAAAAACTATATTCTCTATCTAATGATGGTGCCCGTACTTGCATACTATATTATATTTCATTATTGGCCTATGTATGGTGTAACACTTGCTTTTAAAGATTATTCAGTTAGTCTAGGTATCCTGGATAGCCCTTGGATAGGTTTTGATAATTTTGTTAGGTTTTTTAGTGGGTACAACTGGAAAACATTGCTGGGCAATACCATTGGAATTAGTCTATATAGTCTGCTAGTAGGATTTCCTATGCCTATTATATTTGCCTTACTTCTAAACTATATTGTCAATGACAAGCTAAAAAAGACACTCCAGATGGTGTCTTATGCACCACATTTTATATCTATGGTAGCTATGTGCGGTATGATTGTAATATTCCTGCACCCCGACACAGGTATTGTAAATATCATTTTGAACTTTTTTGGCATGGAGTCGGTACGGTTTATGGCTGACCCAGATTGGTTCAAAACAGTGTACGTCTTTTCGGGTGCTTGGCAGAATATGGGATGGGGCGCTATTATCTATATAGCTGCACTTGCTGGTGTAGATTACGAGATGCACGAGGCAGCTTTTATGGACGGTGCCACTAAGATACAGCGCATAATACACATTGACCTGCCAACGATACTACCAACTATTGTGACCCTGTTTATACTTAGAGTTGGGCAGATAATGAGCGTAGGTTTTGAAAAAGTATTTCTACTACAAAACTCTATGAATATGGAAACGTCTGATGTTATTTCTACCTATGTTTATCGTGTGGGACTTATTAATAACGACTATGGATTTTCGACTGCAATAGGATTATTTAATTCTCTTGTAAACATTGTTTTGTTACTTTCGGTAAACAAGCTTGCAAAAGCAGTAGCAAAAACTAGCTTATGGTAAATGTAGAGGAGGAACAACATTATGGACAAGAGAAAAAAATTTGTATTCGACCAAGACGGTATATTTGATATATGCAACATAATAATAATGATAATTCTACTGCTGATTTTCACATGGCCACTCTGGTTTGTTGTAATTGCTTCGGTTAGCGACCCAACTGCTGTACTTAATGGAGAGGTTGTGCTTTTACCTAAAGGATTCAACCTAGAAAGCTATGTAGAGATATTTAATTACAGGGATATATGGATAGGGTATCGAAACACCATATTTTACACCGTAGTGGGCACTATTATAAATGTAATACTGTCAATCTTTGCTGCATACCCACTATCGCGAAAAGATTTTGTAATGAAAAACTTTTTTATAACAATATTTATGATAACAATGTACTTCAGTGGAGGACTAATACCTATCTATCTAGTTGTTTTGCAGCTTGGTATGGTAAATACAGTGTGGTCTCTACTTCTACCTACTGCTATCTCGTTTTATAATGTAATTATTATGAAAACATACTACCAAAACAGCATACCAGAATCGCTACAAGAGGCGGCAGAACTGGACGGTGCAAACACATGGCAGTATCTATGGAAGATTGTGCTACCTCTCTCAAAGCCTGTTATTGCGGTAATAGCTCTTTACTATGCTATGTCGCACTGGAATGGTTTTTTCAATGCGCTGATATACATAAACGACACCGAGCTATACCCATTACAGTTATTCCTACGAAATATACTTATCAACAATTCTTTTAACGAATCGCTGATGGAATCACTATCTCCAGAGGAGATAATAGAAATGACACGTCGTGCTGAGATGATGAAATATGGAATTATAATTATCTCGACGGTACCGGCACTATGCGCATACCCATTTGTGCAGAAATTCTTTGTAAAAGGTGTAATGATAGGTGCGGTAAAGGGTTGATAATTACTATCCTATCTATAAAACAAAGGACTTGCAACTATCGGTTTAACAGCAAAGTTTTTTGCTTTGCTTTAATACAAATAAAACGAAAGAGGATATCAATATGAACAAACGTATTATTTCAGCAATACTGGCAGCGATTATGCTGTCCACAATAGCTGTAGGCTGTGGCGAACAGTCAAGTTCGTCCACTCCGACAAGCACATCTAATTCCACAGGCACCCCAGATGTTCAGGCTGTTTCCGAGCCTATAACGATGGTAAGCGTTATCAATGGCGAAATACCTGCCGAGGACTGCGTACAGTTTGAGAAACTACTACAGGATGGCAAGTATAACTTTGAAGTTACTTCACTTGACCGTAACGTCATTAACGAGCGTGTGGCGTTGATGCTTTCCACCAACCAGTACCCAGACGTGTTCTTTAAAATGAGCCAATTCTTTAGTGCTGCTAACACTGACAAATATGGTTTGGAGGGTATACTTATTCCACTTAACGACCTAATCGCAAGCGATGCACCAAACCTATCTGCTTATATGGCTGAAAACGATGTTGTTGCCCAAAACATAACTTCGCTAGATGGTAATATATATATGCTGCCATCTATAGACCCTGGTTCTACCTCTTTCTTCCCAACATGGTTGAACCAAACATGGATGGATAACCTAGATCTAGAAATGCCTACCAACTCGGAGGAGTTATACAACGTGCTGAAAGCATTTAAAGATCAAGATGCAAACGGCAATGGTGACCCAAATGACGAAATTCCCATTATGCTGTCATGGGATCCGATGAACTTTGTTATAGGTTGGATGCCGATTACAGGATATAAAGTTGATAAGACTTCTATTACCGTTATGGAAAACGATATACTAAGCGATGCCAGAACTACCGAAGGATTCAAAGAAACTATACGTTACACTACCAGACTGTTCCAAGAAGGTCTACTGGATAACAATGCATTTGTACAGACAGTGGCACAGGCACAGGCTATAGGTAAAGGTGGAGATGTTACAGGCTGTACAGGTGGTGCCAGCCCTACAACATACACAGGCACATATGCTGAGAACTTTACCTCTATACGTCCTTTCTATGATGATATTTTTTATGAGGCTTCCGGTGTAAACGTGACTAGTGCGTTGTCTATTACAAATAAGGCTACAAACCCAGCTCTGATAATGGAGTGGGCAGACCAGCTATATACTGAAGAGGCTAGCTTGGAAACATGGATGGGTGTTGAGGGTGTCAACTATCAATATATCGATGATGCAAAAACCCAGTATGAGTGGATAGTACCAGAGGGCGAGAGCGTGCTTAGTATGCGCCAAAAAGCAGGTCTACAAGGTATTGGAATGATTCCAAGTATAAAACCCGCAATATATAATGGAGGTTCTACCGATACCGTGCAGATGATAGTAAACGAGGAGATGGAGTATATTCGTGCAGCATCTAATGGTTTCTTCCCAATCCTTAGATATAATGATGCAGACACCAAGACAGTTGCGGCTATTGAAGCTGATGTAAGTGCATATGTTAAAACATATGTAGGTAAAGTTATCACAGGTGAGCTGGATTTGGACGAAAGCTGGAATGACTATTTAGATACCCTAAGCGCAATGCGTGTAGATCAGATGGTTGAAATTAAACAAGCAGCATATGATGCACTAATCTAATTTGAAAATAACAGCGAAATTGGGGCACTGCTTTGTGTCCCAATTTCTTTTAAGAGTATAGGAGGGTACATTTATGAGGAAAATATTTGCCAGAGAAAATCTGTGTGACGAAATACGAGAAAAGACTGCAACGCTAGTTTGGCTACAGGAAGCATATGATAAGATGCTTGAAGTAAGTGATGACCTACTAGCTGTCCCTGACAACACATACCTGCAAAATCCTTTGGGCTATACAGCTCGCACCATCGGTGGTAAGGTAGGTGCACTATACACTACATGGGTTGCTACAAGCGAAGAAAGATATCTCTCAAAAGCCATAAAAATGTTTATGGAGGCGGTCGAGGCTGGCTTTGATTTTTACTTTAAAATGAACCATCATCTTGCCATCGGAGATGCTGCCCTAGCAATCTCGGTGTCGTATAGCCTGCTGTATGACCAGTTAAACGAAAACCAAAGGCTATCTGCCGAAAAGATAATTACCGAGCTTGCACACTGGCTACATACCGAGGATAGCACATGGGGACTTCCTTCAAAATCCGTTACCTCCTGCAATCACAATTGTGTGCATTATGGCGCACTTGGCATATGTGGTATGATTCTTGAAAACGAAGAATGGCTATCACATGGGCTTGATAGAGTTAAAGGATATATTAAATTCGCTTCCGACGAAACAGGATATATCCCAGAGAGCCTATCCTATCACAACTATGGTATGCAAACATGCGTAATTTTCTGTGAAGCGTACAAAGAAATTACAGGTATACAGCTACTGGATAAACCGGCACTGGCAAATCAGTTCATAGCACATATGCTACCTACCCCTGGTGAATGCCTAAAGTTAAACGACCACGGAAGTGATATGAATTTACTACCACAGCTATATTATATGAATCGCCATGACAACGCCGCTGGTATGTACCTGATATGGCAACACGAGCGTGCTAATGGTGAGTATTTTAGCCATTATCCCTCCAATATGAAGGGTGGATTTGTGTATCCATTCATATATATGTTTGCAAACACAGCGGTAATCCCCAAAAGTCCTGTCGAGTGTGGCACTCCTCTTACCCAGATTTTCGAGTGTGGTAGGGTGATGACACGTACCGCTTGGGAGGACGAGAGGGCTATCTACCTATCGATAACCTGCGGATATAACGACCATAGCGGACACAACCACGCCGACAAGGGTGGGTTTAATATCTATGGTTTAGGGGAAGATTTTTTGGTAGATGTAGGCAAAGACACAAACGAGGACAGGTCGCACAACATAATGATGATAAACGGCATAGGACAACCCAAAGGTGTCAGCCGTGGTGAGATACTGACAGTCGAAGATAAAAAAGACAGTCTGTTTGTAGTATGCGACACGACGCATAGTTATGTATACACCCCCTCCACACTACTAGGTATGGCACGACGCAATATTATATTTGTAAAAGAGCCTATACCTTATCTGATAATACGTGATGATATGCAGGTAGAACGTGCAAAAGAGGAAGAACAGTTCTATGAATTTATGATGCATACCAAGAAGGGTAATCGGTTTGTAGTAGATGACAAATCTATTGAGATAATAGGGCAAAAGTATGGCAATAAGTGCAGACTAAGCTTTGTATATCCTCAGCGGGTGGACGTGAAGATAAGCGATGAAAAGCGGTATAACATAGCCTACAGACAGAGCATCTGTTGTACAGATTTTTACGAGGAAGCGATAGCTAGCACAACAAGCTACAATCCATTTATGACTACGGTAATAACCTTTGCTAATGCAGGTGAGGAATATCCTATCATAACCACTGATGGTACTGTGCATGACCTGAACATCATGGTAGAAAAAGATGGTATAAAGTCACTTGCTCACGTTACTAGGTTTAATATCGAAGTTTCGGGTAGCTGATATGAAAACAAAAGTATCAATAAACGGTAATAAATTTTACATAAATGATAAGCTTACATATAGCGAACTACCAAACAGTAACCCCGACAAACACGGACTGCTGATGAATGCTCGATTTATACAAGGAATATTTGATGATAGTATTAACCCACATCGATTTGCACGCTATGGCGTAGATAGATGGGACGCAGAGCAGAATACCGACAAGCTGATAGAGGCGCTACCCGAGTGGTACAGTTATGGACTGCGTGCCTTTACGGTGGGACTACAGGGTGGCGGACCATGTTTTACTATGACTAACGACACCATATGCTGTAATCCATTTGGCGAGGATGGTAGCACCATTGATGCTCGTTACCTAGCTAGGCTGGAACGCCTAATAAACGCTGCCGATGAGCTTGGTATGGTGGTTATCATCAGCTATTTTTACGGGGCACAGGCTAGGCGGATTAAAGATGACAACGGCATAATCAACGCAACCAAGATTATCTCTAACTGGCTGCGTGACAAGGGTTTTAGCAATATTATCATAGAGGTGGCAAACGAAAATGCTGAGGGTAACTTTAAGGTACACCCTATTATTTACACCGACGAGGGAATGTGCGAGCTAATGGAGCTAGCTCGCCGTGAATCTGGTGGTATGATAGTTGGTTGTAGTGGAATGGGAGTGCATTTTTCCGAGAAGATACTAGTAAACTCCGACTGCCTGTTTATCCACGGCAACAGACTAACCCGAGGCCAACTATATGAGAAGATAAAGCGAGCAAAGTCGCTGAACACAGGTAAACCTATCATCTCAAATGAAGATTCACAGGATATCGGCAATATGCGTGTATGTATGAACGAAGGAGTGTCGTGGGGCTACTACAACAATGCCACCAAGCAGGAAGTCCCCACATACTGGGGTGTACTGGATGGTGAGGATAAATTTTTCGCCTCACGTATGGCTATCGAGCTAGGTATAGATGTTGCCATAGGAGAAACCGAGTATTTGCAAGGGTTGGAGGCGACCACTACCACCGAAAATCAGCGCTGGGTGCGCCTTGCTAGCCTGTATCCTGAGCGTATTGATTACGTAGAGTTTTATCGAAATGATGAGCATGTCTATACCGCATACGACGAGCCGTTTTTGGTGAATGCTATCTCAAATTGGAGGCAGTCATCAGTCGAAAATATTGAGGGAGAGGCACGCTGGCAAGCAATAATACACTTTTCCGATGGTAGTACCAAGACGATAGTAAAAATTATCACTGACGGCACATAATAAGTACATATTTTGCATTGACAATTATGTTAATAGGCTTATAGTTAAAGTAAAACGGATATAGGAGTGATGATACATTGGAAATCGTAGCTATGCAGGCAAATCATATTAGGGAGCCTGTTGGATATGAAACAGACGATATAGTCCTTTCGTGGAAAGTAGTAGCAATAGGTGAGATGAAAAGGCACAGCCGAATACAGGTTGCACTCGATAGCAAGTTTGAAAACATTATATTTGACAGTGGTGATGATCCAACAATCGAGGGTATAGGCTTTGTGCTACCCATAGCCACTGAGTGCCGAAAACGCTACTACTGGAAGGCGATTGTGCAGTCGATAGATGGCAATGTCGCAGAGGGGGTGTCATTCTTTGAAACTGGCAAAAAAGATGAGACGTGGACAGCTGAATGGATAACCGCAACCTTTGACCAACCGCCATACTTTGTGCGAAAATTTGATGTGAAGAGCATAGAAGGCGCACGGCTATACATAGCGTCTAAGGGTGGTTATGAGATATACTGCAACGGAAAAAGAGTGTCAGAGGATTACCTAGACCCTGGGTTTTATAGCTTTGATTTATGGCAACAATCACAGACCTATGATATCTCACACTACCTGACACAGGGGGAAAATACCATCGTCGTATCAATGGGGAACTCGTGGTATGGTAGCAGAATGAGCTGGTTTGCTGATGCCAATTTTTCGTATGGTGACAGGCTGATGTTTGCTTGCGAAATACATGTCGACAAAGAAATAATAGTATCGGACAGCCATTGGCACTGTATGCAAAGCCCTGTAGTGTCCACTGACATATACGACGGTGAAATATTTGATGCAAGACTAGAGATTGCAGATTTTGCTAATATAGTAGTTAATGACGCCTTTGTGCCTGCAAAGGTAGTTCTGTGTAATGTGAAAATCAGCGACAGAATAAGACCTCCTGTAAAAAAACACGAGGTACTTGAGGGAGTGATAATAACTACACCAAAAGATGAGCTTGTAATAGACTTTGGGCAGAATATAACAGGCTGGGTAGAGGGCGACTTACTACTACAAAGTGGTGATAGTATAACACTACAATACGGTGAGATACTGCAAAATGGCTGTTTTTATAATGCAAACCTACGTACTGCCAAAGCGGAGTATAGCTATATATCAAACGGTGATACACAGCATTTTCGACCTAGGTTTACCTTTTTTGGTTTTAGGTATGTTAAGGTGAGCGGAGCGGTGAATGTGCAAGACTTGAAGTCGTTTAGGGCATACGCGCTGTATACTGATATGGATATAACAGGTTGTATAGCAACAGGCAACGAGCTGGTAAATAAGCTAATATCCAACATTTTGTGGGGGCAAAAAGGTAATTTTCTAGACCTGCCCACCGACTGCCCACAGCGTGATGAGCGTCTTGGCTGGACGGGAGATACCCAGATATTCTCCCCTACTGCACTATACAATATGGATTGCTGTGCTTTCTATGCAAAATATATGAAAGACCTAATGCTAGAGCAGGAGCAGCTAGGTGGTGGAGTGCCGTTTGTTGTACCACTGATAAAGGGTAACCGCAGTGACTTTATACTAAATAAGCACAGCTCTTGCGCATGGGGTGATGTGGCTACTGTATTGCCGTGGAATATCTACCGCTACTATGGAGATATCAAATTGCTTGAAAAGCATTATCCTGCTATGACAGGCTGGGTAAACTACATAAAATCTGTGGATGATAAAAGTGACAGTAAGCGTCTATGGCAGACAGGGTTTCACTTTGCAGACTGGTTGGCACTTGATAACTTTCGTAAGCCAGGTGCTTCGTTTGGCGGTACAGATGAGTACTTTGTAGCTTCGGTATGGTATGCCCATTCCGCACTGCTAACCGCTAAAGCAGCAGGGGTATTGGGTAAAAAAAGCGATGAGCAGTATTATCTGAATCTGCATAACGAGATTAAAGAAGCTATAAAAAAAGAATATTTTACACCATCGGGCAGGTGTGCTATCAGTACCCAGACGGCTAAGGTGCTTTCTTTGCAGCTGAATATAGTTGAGGGCAAGGGCAAAGAGCGTGTAGCAAAGGATTTGGCAGAGCAACTAAGACTAAATGATATGAAGTTGGAAACAGGATTTTGTGGAACTCCTTTTTTGTGTAGTGCTCTAACCGATAATGACTATACTGAGGACGCATATAATTTGTTTCTGCGTGAGGAACTGCCTGGATGGCTGTATGAGGTCAAGATGGGTGCTACCACTGTATGGGAGCGATGGGACTCGGTGCTACCTGATGGTAGTATGAATCCTTTGGGAATGAATAGCCTAAACCACTATGCATATGGTGCGGTCAAAGAATGGCTATACAGATACGTCGCAGGTATAAAACTGCACGAGGACATATTTGGATGCAAGAGCATGATAATAAAGCCACTGCCTGACAGACGACTGGGCAAAGTGAATTGTAGCTACAATTCGCCATCTGGTGAGTACAGCTCGTCATGGGAATATGTCGGAAACTCGATTAAATATGATATTATAGTTCCATTTGATGCCACTGCATATGTTACACTGACGGATAATGTGGAACGGGTGTTGCCTTCGGGCGAGTACAGTTTTACTATCGAGATTAAAGATAGATGCGACATGTTTAAGTAGTAAGCGAAGGTGTATAGCACACTACATTGGCACCCTAAAAGCTACCACCCACATAAAAACATTATAGCATTTTTATGAAGTTCTTGGAGAGGAACTCTAAAAACTACTACTTTTATACTATACGAGGAATTAAAGATGGAAAGATATGCATGGACTGCAAAGATAATAGATGGTAAAAAGGACGAGTACATACGCCGTCACGACGAGATATGGCAGGAGCTGGTAGAAATACTAAAATCAGCAGGAGTATGCAACTACACTATATGGAATGTAAATAATACGCTGTTTGGCTACTATGAGTGTGAAAAAGGTATAGACTATGCAGCAAAACTACAATCAGAAAGCGACATTGTTGCTAGGTGGAATGAATATATGAAAGATGTGCTAATAATGGAGATGGATCCCGAAACAGGTGCACAGCCAATGTTAAGGCAGGTCTTCAGATTAGACTAAATATGGGGTGGAAAATATAAAAAATGTAATTCTAATAGCAACTGGGAATATACAGTGATAGATGTAGACCGCAACATAGGCTTTTCAAGGAATATGATGCTTTTTACAGCGGTGACACTGCCACACGACTACTCTGTCGAAAATCCATTTGAGATAACAAATTCATCGAGTAATCGTAATGGATATCTGCATACACCGCGATGCTGGCTGTGACCATTGGGATTATCAACTTTGATATGGACGAGGAGCTAGCACCGCCTATACGCATTAATATAAAACATGGGTACAATGTTGGAAATTCGGTACTGCGTGTATCCCCCACCTTGTATGGGACAAATCGGCAGATTATATTCAACGGGCGCACTGATGGGAGCAAGTGAGTATTTATAGTGAAAATGAAAAATAAACCCGATAATGTGGATAGCAATTAACTAGACAAGCAGTCATAAGAATAAACATCTACACGAAAGCAATATATACCACACTTCAAAATACTCAGCTGATATATTTTCAGTTGAGTATTTTTGCGCATTTTATAGAGTTTATCACTGTCGCTCCTCTCCAACTAATTTTGAATACAATTATATTAAACGAGCGTTGCATGAACATATCCTAATGCAAGTATTAACTGGGGTATAGTGGGCTTGTAGACAAAAATATAAGCTGTACCAAATTGAACTGGCACAGCTGTTAAACTTATTAGAATTATTTTATTATTAGTTTGGTGATATGAAAATTATTCTTTTAAATTGTTATAGACTTTTTTAGAATACCCAATCACAAAAATAGTGCTGAGCAAAAGCATAGCTATCATAGAAAGGCCAGCTATTTCTACACTAAAAGCATTAATAATCGCCAATATAAATCCCATAACAACAAACATTCTACCTAAAGCACGATTTGTCTTTGCCCAAACAACTTCACTTTTTAAAGTCCACTTTGTTCTAACGCCTATTACCGCATTTTGTTTAAATTTTGGCATTATATTGCCTGTAAGTATTAAAATAATGGCAAGGGCGATATTGACAGAAAAAACTACAATATTATTATTCATCACTGCACTAATTTCACCATTAGCATTGTTAATAGCAGTAATATACATTGAAATATTAATTGCACCGAAAATAAATACAGGAAGAACACCCATGTAACATAATATTTTTTCATTTTGACGCAGAGATTTAATCTCTTTTTCTTCAGTTGATTTTTCTGCTTTTTTTCTCATTGATA
>CAYJFF010000081.1:0-13064 GCA_964369345.1 uncultured Oscillospiraceae bacterium | reverse complement strand
AATTCTTTTTGCTCATTATAAAAATCCCTCCAAAGATAAATTATTTTGTTTCGTTTCTATAAGTTACACCCAAATCAAACGCATTCTCTTTATAGCATAGGTCTACTTGCCCCTTGCCAGATATTTTTAGGTATCGCCCGTCAAACTTTTCTAGCCTGTAGCAATCAAACCAGTCTTGCATTGTTTTTCTTAGCTCCGCTATATCCTGTGCGTACTTGGGGTTTTCTATCTCGTTTACACATTCATCAGGGTCGCTCACAAGGTCGAAGAATATCTCCTCGCCACTTTCGTGGTTCTTTATGTATTTCTGTGTTTTTGTGCGTATCATATGCACTATTGCATATTCATCACAGATAAACACCCTGTCGCTCTCGCCCTTGCTCTCGCCTGTTAGCTCCTTGTAGAAGCTCATACCAGCTTGCTCTGGCTGTGGTATATACTCTGCCCCTGCTATCTCTAGCATTGTGCCAAATATATCTATATGAGAGCGCAGAGCATGCTCAACTCTGTTGCTTTCTTTGATAAATGGTGCTTTTATTATAAATGGTATTTTTATAGCTTCCTCGAACATATTCGGTGGGTAGGTACCATTACCCTTGCCCCATACACCGTGGTGTCCCATGTTCATTCCGTTATCACCAGAGAATATAATTACCGTGTCATCATACGTACCCAGCTCTTTTAGCTTCTCTATCACTCTACCCACATTTGCATCAAGTGCTGTTATAGCCGCAAAGTATCCACGCAGGTTTCTCTGCCTGTGCTCTAGGTCTTTTGGCGCTGGGGCACTGTTTATCTGGTTTTTATGTATTGGCAAGTTGGGCACAGAGTTAAACTCGCACTCACGGTACAGGTCTAAATACTCCTTAGGGTGGTTTTTCTCGTCCCATGGTGTGTGTGGTGCTGTAAAGTGCATGCTCACATAATATGGTGTGTCACCTTTTTCGTACTCATCAATAAACTCTATTGCTTTGTCCGCTATTGTATCTGTTAGGTAATTACCATCATTTCCACGGAACTCACCATTCTCAAAAACTTCGTGGTGGTAGTAGCTTCCGCCACCTGTTGGTAGCACAAACCATTTGTCAAAACCATTTTTCTTCTGCACATTGTTTCCAAGATGCCATTTACCACTCAGCGCACATCTATATCCATTCTCTGATAGGTGCTCAATATATGTCTTTTGACCCTCTAGGTACTCTATAGGCTTATCTGCTTCTTTAAAGTGCTCGTGCCCTGCCATATATGGGAAATCGTCTGGGTTTAGGTTGCCTTTTTTCAGCCAATCATGCACACCATGAGCAGATGGCATACGCCCTGTTACTATGCTCGCCCTTGCTGGTGAGCACACAGGACACGCACAGAAAAAATTCTCATAACGCACACCGTCTTTCGCCAGCATATCAAGGTTTGGTGTCAATATGTCGCTATTCCCTGCACAGTGCATAGCCCACGCACCTTGGTCATCCGTTAGTATAAAGATAATATTCGGTTTTTTGCTCATAGTTTATTGCCTCCAGTTAATTTATTAGCTATACATTCTGTAGCTTTAGATAAAACAACGAGTAATTCGGTCTGTTTTTTGTCAATTTACTAAAAATTATACACCTAGCACACATTTTTGTCAAACACGATAATGTCTAAAAAAGCTAATAAATTTTAGTAAAATGATAGAAGTGCAACGCAAAGTTTTTTATACAAACTTGTAAAATAGTTAAAATGCCTATTGACAAGTAAATGTAATTATACTATTCTATAAACATAACGTTTCGTTTTATTGGTGAAATTTGCACTGATATCAACTCGTTCAATCGCAGAAACACTGCATTTTTCTTTTTTATAAAAACGTAACGTTGCGTTTTTTGTAATAGTCGTTATATCGACAGAATAATTATGAGGTGAATTTGATGAACACAGCAACTTATTTCAAGCAACTTATCTCAGAGCAAAAGAACGGCAATAATATGGCTATCTGCTCCATTTGTAGCGCAAATAACAAGGTAATCGAGGCTGCTATGGAGATTGGTAGGGACAATGACGAAATGGTGCTTATAGAAGCCACTGCAAACCAAGTTAACCAGTTTGGTGGTTATACAGGTATGCAACCAGCAGATTTTGTTACATATGCAAAGAAGATAGCAGAGAAAGTGGGGCTAAAACCAGAGCTACTAATGCTTGGTGGTGACCACCTAGGGCCACTTACTTGGACAGATTTGCCAGAGAGCGAGGCTATGCAAAAGGCAGAGGACCTAATAGCGGCATATGTCAAGGCTGGTTTTTCCAAGATACATTTAGATACCAGTATGCGTGTTGCTGATGACTCACAGACTGAGCGTCTACCAGATGAAACTATTGCTGCTCGTGCTGCTCGTCTTTGTGCTGTTGCAGAGGCTAATGCAACAAAAGGCGCAGAGCCAGTATATGTAATAGGTAGCGAAGTGCCCATCCCTGGTGGTGCTACAGAGAACGAGGACGAGCTTGCTGTTACTACTCCACAAGATTTGCAAGCGACTGTTGAAACTTTCAGAAAAGCGTTTGCTGCACAGGGGCTAGAAGATGCGTGGAAACGTGTAATTGCTGTTGTTGTACAGCCTGGTGTGGAATTTGCCGACAACACAATAATACAGTATAACAGAGATGCTGCAAAAGAGCTTATATCATACGCAAAAACTATGGACAATATGGTGCTAGAGGGTCACTCCACTGACTATCAGGCAAAAACCGCTTTGTCAGAAATGAGCAGTGACGGTATCGCTATACTAAAAGTAGGCCCAGCACTGACATTCGCACTGCGCGAGGCATTGTTCTCGCTAGAGTCTATGGAGCGTACATTGTATGCTTTTGCACCACAGGGCGGTTACTCCAATTTCTCTGCTATCATGGAGCAAAGTCTAATGCAAGAGCCAAAGTATTGGAAAAAATACTATCACGGAACAGAGCAAGAAATAGCATATGCACGTAAATACAGCCTGTCCGACCGTTGCCGATATTACCTAGAGGACAGCGAGATTATCTCTGCTATATCACGCCTAATAACAAATATAAACTCTGCCAGTCTGCCTTTTGGGTTAATCAGCCAGTTTTTCCCAAATCAAAAAGAGCGAGTACTTGCAAACAACGGTAGAACCACAGCAGAAACACTCATCAAAGAGCATATAAAAGATGTTATAGACACCTACCGCAACTAAAATAAAAATAAAGGACTTGCCAAGCTAAATTACACATTTAGTTTCGCAAGTCCTTTTATTTTGTTATCTATTATTGTAAATGTATTGCTACTTTTTTGTCTTCTATGCGTATATGGGTAATCAGCCTGCTCACCATAAGGTTTGTGTCTGCTAGTATCTTTATAGTTGCACCTTCGGTCTTTAGCCTATTAGCCAGTAAAGTCAGCTCGGTTTTATATTTCTCGTGAAAAGCTTTGTGTGTGGCAATAGCTGGGTATGCACTATCTTCTTGTAACTTTTCTTCATCAGTAAAATGTTTAGCTACATATCCCTCCAAGAAGTTCAGTGTTTCTGTAATTTTCGGTCTACCCTCACCCTTTGCACATGCGTCCATTAAGTCATTTATTATGTCTATTAGCTCTTTATGCTGTGTGTCTATAGCACTATTCCCTGTTAACAAGTCATCTGTTAGCTGATATTTCATACTCCACTATCCCTTTCTATTTGCCGAACACAATCTATATATTTTTATTGTACCACATAATATAAGAATTACAAGAAAGATTTTCGTAAATATGCAAAATATTTTACGCTACAAATTGTAGTGACATCGTTACTACCACACTTATGAAAAATAGTATCATACACAGTATCATATGCTGAAAATTCAGCGTGACTTTGCTAATTTTGTACAGCCAAGCACTGCGAGAGATTATCAGTTTATATGCAAAGTATGCGCCTATGACAGTCACTATGTATATCACTGTTTTTTCTAGGTACAAGCCACTGTCTATAGCAAGCGATGTGTCGAATATTATATTCATTACAGCCACACCACACACACCGCCCAATATGCACAGTGCACCCAAAAACAGCGTAACTATATATTTGGGAGTATGTTGCTTTTTTGGTGTTTCTGCCTTGCCCCATAACATCTGCGAATACTTTGTAAAAGACAGTATAGTGCCTATATTTATTATTGTGATAAGCACATCTATCTCCGTACCTTTTGCACCATACTGCATAAAATACTTGGATATGCTACCATTGAATAACGGTGCGCCCGTTATGCCCAGAACACCTAGCAGTGTTGCTATACCTGTTAATGGCATAGTTTTCATCACACCATGTATCTCACGGATATTGCGTGTCTTGTACTGCTTGATAATCATACCAGCACATAAGAACAGCAGTGACTTGAACAGTGCGTGGTTTATTATGTGGTACAGTGCGCCATAGTGGGATATGACATTGTCCACACACAGCCCCAGTGCTATAAGTCCCAACTGCGAGACAGTGTGGTACGCCAGTATCAGCTTGATATCCCGCTGTGCTAGTGCCAGTACAAAACCCAGTATTGCAGATAGCGCTGCTATCACTGTAAAAAACTGTGTGTAATCTATGGCAGGGTAGAATAAATTTGCAAAGACATAGAACAGGTATATGCCATTTTTTACATACAGCCCAGATAGTATTGCAGAAACAGATGATGGTGCCGACGGTGTACCATGTGCGTGTGGCAACCAGCTAAAAAGTGGGAAAAATGCACTTTTTAGGCACAATGCAGTCATAATAAAAGCAAATGGTAGCACCAAGCTTTGTGGGTCTGCTTGTGGTATCATAGTTCTTATCTTTTCTATGGACAGCACGCCAAATATCTTGTACATATAACCTATGCCAAAAAGATAAAAAACCATACACACCACCTGTGACAACAGGTACACCATACCGTCATACATAGAGCGACTATCTCGCTTATACATAATAAGTATAGCTACAACTATTGTCGCCACCTCCAGTAACACGTATATGTTAAAGAGGTCATCCGTCAAGAATATACCGCAGAGTAGCCCCTGTAGTATAAAAAACAGCATAGCAAATTTCTTATCAAAGAAACTCTCGCACATTGTGTATAAAAAAGACAGGAAAAACAGCAATATAGCCACGCCAACTAGCGCTATACTCAGCCTATCGGCTATTAGCACTATACCCAGTATGCCGTTATCTGCACCCAGTATATTATGTATGACACCATTGTGCGCTATATCCCCAAAGACAAACAAGAAATGTGCAAAAAGCGCTGTCTCTATGATACATATCAAGCTACGCAGTGGTACTTTCGGTATTGCATATATAAAAACACCTGCGAGTATCGGTATTACTATAAAGTAGATTAAAAGCATTATAGTTGTTCCATCCTTTTTTTGTGTATTGCTTCCCAGTCCGATGTACCGTATAGGTGGTATAGGTTAATAAACATACACAGTGCTATGGCAGTAACTGCCACACCTATAACTATAGCAGTTATCATCAGTGCTTGTGGTAGTGGGTCTGCTATTGCGCCCTCGGTGACACCTATGGGCACGGTATCCTGTGGTGTTGCGTACATAGTAAGAAAAAACATAACCGCGGACACCTCCATGATACCTATAGATATTATAGTTTTTAGTATTCGTCTACTACTAAATATCCCTGCAAGCCCTATAAAAAACAGTATAATAGACACGTTCTCCCCTGTTAGCAAGTGCATAGTAACCCTCCTATTTTTTATGTATCCTCATAGTGCACAAACCTGTAGAACACTATTGTCAGCCCACAAAATACTTTTAGCCCTATGAGTATATTCATAACCAGTAGATATGCTATATTGTACTCTGGGTATGATAGATATAAATTTGACACAGCAAACACCAGTGCTGTTAGTGCTATGAGAATGAACAAATATTTTTCCATACGCTCATACGAGTAAAAATTGATGACTTTTTCTGGGCGTATAAGGTATACACATATAAATGCAGATGACAGCGCCGCCCCACCCTGAAACCCACCACCAGGTGTGTTATGCCCATTTACAATCAGGTATATGCCCAGCATTATTATCATAGGGATTACTATTGCTACACTACTTTTAGCCCCTAGATGAAAATTCTGTGGTGGTAGTTGTGGCATTTCGTGCTCATCACCATGCTCGTGACGAGAAAAATGTATAACACCCATAACACTCACAAGTAGCATAAGTGCCTCGAATATCGTGTCAAAGACGCGGTAGTTTAGATATATAGACGCTACCGAGTTTTGCGCGCCTGTCTGTGGTACATAGTTTTCTAGTACCATTGCATATAGCTGTGGTTGCAAGTTCCTTGCTGTGTCGGTGGACAAAAACAGCGTTACTATACCTGCAAATAGCGCAAGTAGCATACCTGTGTTACGCAGTACTCTCATGTTACGTCCTCCTCATTTAGCACAGAAAAAGCAAGCCGCTCTTTGCTGAAATTCCGCATAAGTAAGCCTTTTATAGCCACTACATGCTTTTCCACCTCAGAGCCATATACGGTTACTTTGTTATCGCCACCTTGCAATATTATATCGTATAGATGCTCATCTGCTATACTCTCTGGGCTATCCCATGTAAAAACAGCCTGTGCCTCTAGGTCGTGCTCTGCACAGTACTGCATTATCTTGGACACCACATCTTCCATATCTGCACGTAGCTGAACATCGCTCTTGTTGCTGTTTTTTTCTGCTGTGAAATAGACATAAAATGTACGGTGTTTTTTTAGCGCTACTATGTATAATATCGTTGATAACGCACTGCCTATTACAGCCTCTGCCACTGCCACATCTGGTGCGTGGTATATCAGGTAGCAAAAAGCCGCAAGTAGGGAAAACAACCCCAGCGCTACTATAATACGTTTTAGATTATGGCTTATCAGCATAAATATAGCAATGGCTATCATCATAAGAAAAATGACTTTATCAACCATCTGCGTCGTCCTCCTTTTTTTTCAGCTTGTAGCCAGAGAAAAAAGCAGATGCCGCAATGGAGGAGGTAACTATAGGGTTTACTATTAGTAGCAGTACCAGTATCAGCAATACTTTTAGTGTGAACCAGTTTATACCACTCAGGCACGCCACGCCTATGAGTATAGTAATAAGCCCCACTGTGTCTATATCTGCCGCAGACAAAAGACGTGCATAGAAATTATGGAAACGATAAATGCCCACAAGCCCCATAATGACAAAAAATAGCCCAATCCCTATACAAATGTAGCCTATAATATGCATAAGTGCCCCCTCCTTTACTTATTTTTACGCAAGAATGTAGAAATAGATGTAGTGCCAACAAAGCCAAGCATGGCAATAACAAGGCTGATATCTAGATAAAACGACTGCCCCTCTGTATATGAGTATAGTATAATAATAATTATTATCTTACTGCAAACAAGAGAAAAACCAAGCAGCCTATCCCATAGTGATGGCCCTATTATAATGCGCAAGCCACTAGCTATGGCAGATGCCAGCAGTATAATTACTACGATATCAATAAACATTTCTCACACCCCCACACTCTCTTTTTCAGTATCCAAGCTCTCTTGTATTTTTATTATCTGTGGCTCAAACTGTGCAGATGGTGGTGGGTCATCTGCACGCCTATGTAGGCATAGCACTGTTAGTAATCCGTCTTTGTTTTCCACTGTTATAGTGCCAGGTGTCAAGGTTATAGATGATGCGATAACATTATGTAGGAACGGACTTTTTACCCTCTTATCAATCTGGCACTCTACAAAATCTGGCTGTATTTTACCAGTGATTATCATACAAGTCGCCTGTATGCCAGATACATATATTGCCACAAGCATAAAGCCTACATATTTAATAAGTTTTAGCAGGGGTAGTGAGAAAGCATCTATGTAGTTATACCCAAGCATAAAATTTGTTATAATAATACTGGCAATGCACACCAGTATCCCCGCTGCAATATTTATCGGAGTTGCACCGTCATTCATAATCACCCAGACCAGTAGCAATATCACTGGTATTAGTAATCTTTTCACTATTACATCACACCTTTCCTATCCAATTTGATATATAATGGCATTATATCAAAAAATAGCCATAATTACAATACTTACAAACACTTTTTTATATATTATTGCTAGATTATTGATTGCGCACCCATATTGCTTGTAACTAAATGCTATACTGTGCTACAATATCTATATTATATATAAAAGGAGATAGTACCAATAATGATACTTTCACTAGCACTTGTATTTTTGGTGGGTATGGCACTGGGTAAGGTTTTTGAGCTATTAAAGCTCCCCAGCCTACTAGGTATGCTAATAACAGGTATACTGCTTGGCCCTTTTGCACTAGATTTGCTTGATGAAAAGATACTGGGCATATCTGCAGAACTAAGGCAGATAGCACTAATTATAATATTGGCACGTGCTGGGTTTAACCTAGATATAGACAAGCTACGCAAGGTAGGCCGTGCTGCAATATTGATGTGCTTTTTACCAGCTATGGTAGAGATAATAGCTGTGGTTGTATTCGCGCCTATATTGCTGGGAATTAGCCACCTAGATGCACTGCTGATGGCTACTGTGCTTGCGGCAGTTTCCCCAGCTGTTATAGTCCCCAAGATGCTAAAAATATCGGAGGAGGGCTATGGCAACGATAAATCTATAACACAGATGGTAATGGCTGGTGCAGCTGTTGATGATATATTTGTCATAGTGCTTTTCACCGTGGTTACGGGTCTTGTGCAGACAGGCACAATAGACGCTAGTAATTTCTTGCAGATACCCTCTTCTATAATACTAGGGCTACTGGGTGGTGTGGTGTTGGGGCTGGTGTTATGCCTATTTTGGCGTAAATTCCATATGCGTGACAGCGCCAAGATACTTATAATACTCTCCCTAGCTTTTGTGCTTGTGGCAATAGAAGATATAGCAACTGGGGCTATTGCTTTTTCTGGGCTACTGGCTGTTATGGCACTGGGCGCTACTATGAAAATAAAATCTCCACAAGTTTCTACACGGCTATCACAAAAACTATCCAAGCTATGGGTGGGTGCAGAGATTATGCTGTTTGTGCTTGTGGGCGCAAGTGTTAATATCAGCTACGCATATGGTGCAGGCATTATGTCGGCAGTTCTTATATTCATAGCGCTAGTATGGCGTTTTGCTGGTGTTTTTCTCTGTATGCTAAAAACAAACCTAACTAGCAAAGAGCGTTTATTTGTTGCTGTATCATACCTACCAAAGGCCACTGTGCAGGCAGCTATAGGTGGAATACCACTCGCTATGGGTTTTGCTAGTGGCGATATAGTCCTTACTGTTGCTGTCGTAGCAATCCTCATCACAGCACCTGTTGGTAGCTTTCTTATAGAGCGTCTATATAAGAGTTGCTTACAAAGAGATGAATAATATTGTTATTCTTTTGGCATAATAGTAAAAAAACACTAGCTTATTCTAAATTTACAAAAAAACTGTTGATTTATTTTTGTAATGTGATAGAATATATTATGTCATTATCACTAAATAGAGTATTGCTATTCTAGCTAATGCCTATTGTGTGGTGAACAATTATTATAATAGGAGGTAAAAAATTATGGCATACGTTATTTCTGCTGATTGCATTTCTTGTGGTTCTTGTGAGGGTGAATGTCCAGTAAACGCTATCGCTGCTGGTGATAGCCAATACAACATTGATGCTGATGCTTGCATTTCTTGTGGTGCTTGCACAGGTGCCTGTCCAGTAAATGCAATTGCTGAGGGCTAATTTCCTTTAAAGTATAAGACGCGGGTTGTGGTGAAAACTTACAATCCGCGTTTTTCTTTTTTGTAGCCAGATATAATATATGTAGTAATTTTTTCCATTAATAAAAATTTACAATTATATAGTTGTGTAAAAAGCAGATTTATGCTAGAATTACTTAGTAAAAGAATGGTGTTATTACGCCATTTACTAGACAACTAATATAAATATCGTCGTACTATGCGACGGAGTAAGGAAACTATGAAACACTTTTTTGTATACATTGCACTTGCTATCCTGCTCTTTGCTTATATAGGGCAGAACACCATACCGCAGGAGTTTGTAGGTAGTGCAAGAGAAACTATTATCGCACCAGCAGCCATGGTGGCAACAGCCGCTGTCATGCAGCCCGAGTCCGACATTGCGGTGGAACAAGCAGAGCCTGTGGAGGAAATTTTGCCTACACTGGGTATTGTAGTAAAGAAAACAGCCGACAGCGACACAAACCGTGTTATAACTAGCATAGAGAAAAATATACCGGACGAGCAGCTAAATGTACACACAAGCGACAGCATTGGCGACCCAGACTTGCAGCTAGAAATTCTGGATAAAATGATATCCGAAGGTTATAGCTACTTAGTGGTAGAGCTATATGACGCTGACTATACAGAGCTAATTCTAGACAAAATAGGTACTGCTGGCATACCTGCACTGTTTTTTGGTGAACAGCCAGAGCTTGCACAGCTAGAGGAATACACTAACCTATACTTTATCGGCTTTGATGAGGCATCGTTTGTGGAGCTACTGGCAGAAGAAACAGCTAAGATATTCTACCACCCCACTGTCCCAATAAATTTCTTGACTACAGAAACCGATATTACCTACTCTACCCTAACACAGACTAGCATAGGTAGCGACGAAATATGGGCTAGCTACGAGGAACTACTAACTTCCTATGATATCACCTATACACATGCAGTGGACGAGAGAATAGACGCTGGCACACTGGATGCTCGTGAGTCATCAAGGCCTATGGTTGCTGCTGGCACAGAGTTGATAATTTTTGATAACAGCTCCAACGCTAGCGATGTTCTTGACTATTTCTACGACCCACAGTATAACTGGATGAAGCCACGTGCGCTAATGGTTATCACTGACTATGACGATACCACACGCCAGTTAATGGACGAGGGTGAAGTTATTTTTGCACTTAGCAAGGATTATTCTCAGCTTGGTGTGTTTGCATCAGAGGTCATGAATATGATAATTACAGGTGAAGACATAGCACTTGATGATAACATTAACAAGCTAAATGACAGAGAGTATCTCATTGACTATAATGTAGAACGTGCTTATGATGATACCGAGCTGTCCCAAGAGGATATAGACCAATACTTTAGCTAATATACGAGAAGAACCGTGTAGATATGAGTATTTTACTACTTTTATGCTACGCGGTTTCGTCGTGTTATTATACAAAAAGCAGCCACAAACCGCAAAAACTACTAGGTTTGCATAAGATATTTCATTTTTTTATTTTCTACAAACCTACTGTTTATGCCGTTTTATGAGCAAAATTTAAAAAAATTAGTAAATTTAGAAAAAAAGTTTGATTTCCTTGCAATAAAAAGGGGGTCATCTGCATTAACTATATGAAAGGGGTGAGCAAATGCTAGTTCTTAGCTTGACGTCAGTTAGTGAACTTAAAGCAGATGCAAATACAGAGTATTTGGACAATTGTCTATACCAAATTGGGAAAGAGGATACAGAGGCTCTCTCAGAGCTTTATAACAAAACAAGTAGTTCTGTATACGCCTTTGCCCTTTCTGTTTTGAAGAATTCACAGGACGCAGAAGATGTACTGCACGACTGTTATGTAAGTATATATTCATCAGCCGCTAAGTATCGCTCCAACGGTAAACCGATGGCGTGGATAATAACAATAGCAAAGAACCTGTGCTTGCAAAAATTACGCGAGCGTAAAAAAGGCTCTGACATACCAGAAGAAGATTGGGAACGCTATATGGAATCTAAACCAGAAGTGTCTACCGAGGATAAAATGGTGCTTTCGGAATGTATGAAAAGGCTAAGTGATGAAGAACGACAAATAGTAATATTACACGCAGTATCCGGTTTTAAACACCGAGAAATAGCAGAAATAATGGATATGCGACTACCTACAGTTCTCTCAAAATATAATAGGGCGCTAAAGAAACTGAAAGATTTATTAACGGAAGGGGATGAGCAATCATGACTGAGCGCGAAATAGAAAACAGAATAAGTGAAGCTTTCAAAAACGCTACACCTAACGTTTTACCTAGTATCTTAGCTGATTGCCACCGAGAGAAAGGTAAAGTGATTGATATGACACAGATTAAGAAAAGAAACAGCGCACCACGCTGGATAGCGGCAGCAGCTGCTATAGCAGTAGTAGTAACAGGCTCTGTATTCGGCTATGATTTCTATAACACAAACTATACAACAAGCACAAGACTAGCACTAGACGTAAACCCAAGTATGGAAATAGAGCTAAATGCGAAAAACGAAGTAAGAGAAGTAGAAACATATAACCAAGAGGCTAAAGACGTTCTTGCTAATATGGATTTGACTGGTGTTGATGTTGATGTTGCACTAAATGCGATACTTGGCTCTATGATATCAAACGGATACCTTAATGATATTACAAACTCTGTACTAATAAGCATAGACACAGAAGACGATAGCAAAGAGGCAGAGATACAAGAGCAAGTGAACAACACAGTTTCTGGCATACTTTCAAACAGTGGATTTGACGGTGCTGTTATTATACAGCCTCTTGTAGATGGTGCTGATGATGAGTACAGCCACATAGCTGCAACTAATGGCATATCCGTTGGTAAAGCACAGCTTATTAGCGATATGATAGCATCTAATGTAAAGTATGAAGATGACGATTTTGATGACCTAGCAGAGCTATCTATCACAGAGCTAAAAGCACTAGCTGGCGAAACAGTAACAAATATCACAACAACAGGCACACCAAGCGAAAAAGCATATATTGGTGAGACAGAGGCAGAGAAATTAGCTACAGCCCACGCTAATGCTGGCGAGCTAACTGACAAAGAAATCGAGCTTGACTACGAAGATGGTAAAATGGTTTATGAAGTTGAGTTTGAGAGCAATGGTATAGAGTACAAATACTACATTGATGCAGTTACTGGCGAAGTTGTTTACTCCGAGAGTGAGAAAGATGACGACATGGACGACGATAACGACGACCTAGACGATAGAGATGATGATATCGACGACCTAGATGACAAAGACGATGATATCGACGATAATGATGACGACCTAGACGACAGAGACGATGATATC
>CAYJFF010000080.1:9907-13241 GCA_964369345.1 uncultured Oscillospiraceae bacterium | reverse complement strand
AGAATTATTCACTGCATAAAGTATGGGTGGTGGAATGCCACAGCGGCACGCTGTGTGGTTCTTATCGACTAACATAGTGTTATTTGTACAGTGAGTTTATGTTTCTTGCATACAAGCTCACTAATTGTGGTTTCCACCCCACAAGCAAGTGAGCGGATAAAGAATATTACTAGCTCAAAGCTTATGTTGTGGAAGTGTCTATCACAATAACTATCTTGATTTTTGTTTCTTTTTGTCTCCAAAAAGAAAAGAGAAAAAAACCCTCGAAAGAAAAGAGAAAAATGCAGTCTAAAAGTGTCAAAATGTGCTGGAGTGGCTCACGCTACACGGTGCTATAATAGCTTGCCACGCAGTTGCTCCAGTATCTTTTTTTCTCGCCTAGATACCTGCACCTGTGTCATATCCAGTATTTTTGCAGTCTTGCTCTGTGTTAGCTCCTTGTAGTACCTACAGTAAATTAGCAAGCGGTCACGCTCATCTAGTGTGGTTAGTAGGTGCTGTAGTGAGTACAAATCCGATAGCTTTTCCTCGTGGCTGTCTGTGGGCAGGTCAAGCTGTCCCCCGTTCCCACCTTCGTCGTCCTTTTGGGTGAGAGAGAGCGGTGGTGTAGTGGCGGATATAGCCTGTGTTACTTCTTCTTGGGAGCAGCCTAGGTGCTCTGCAATCTGTGATACAGTTGGCTCATAGCCTAGCCTAGTGCTCAGCGCCTCTTTTGCACGCATGGCTTTTAGCCCTAGCTCTTTTATGCTACGGCTTACCTTTACAGTGCCACCATCACGGAACAACCGCCGAATTTCCCCTAAAATTACAGGCACAGCATAGGTAGAGAACATCACGCCACGCTCGGTGTCAAAGCATTTAGTAGCCTTGACAAGCCCCATACAGCCTGCCTGAAAAAGGTCATCATACTCGATACCACGCCCACGGAAACGATTGGCACAGGAGTGCACAAGACCTAGATTATCTTCCGCAATTATGCCGAAAGGCTTTTCTTTTTCTGCGATACTAGACATATGCCACCCCCATAAAATTATTGTTTAGTGGATAGTTTTTTAATTAGAGTTACCGTTGTACCCTTGCCAATACTAGAACGCACACGGATTTTATCCATTAGCTCCATCATTACAGCAAAGCCCAGCCCTGCCCTCTCACCAGATGTAGATGTAGTAAAAAGTGGTTGCATAGCCTCCTCTACATTGGCTATACCACAGCCTTTATCCTGTATTTTTACTTTAAGTACGTTTGCGCTATCAAGTGTACAGCTGATAATGATATCACCACTCTTGTCGGCATATCCGTGCACAATGGAGTTTGTAACAGCCTCGGAAACTGCTGTTTTTATGTCACATAGCTCGTCCACTGTGGGGTCCACCCCTGCTGCAAAAGCGGCTATCACCATTCGAGAAAAGCTCTCATTGATAGACTTTGCTGGGAAAACAACACGCATTTTGTTTTTGGTAGTCATATTCACTCACCCTCCCTTACATCAATCGCTAGATTTTCTATACCTGCAAGTCGCATAACCTTTTTTATGTGTGCTGGCATATTGCTAAGAGTAAGCTTGCCCTCAAGCTCTTTCATAAGCCTATAGCGACCCAGCACAAGCCCAATTCCAGAGCTATCCATAAACTCTACACCGCCAAAATCAAGCACAAGCTGGCGTGGGTGGTGGCTATATGTAAAGCTATCTATTTCGTCCCTTATCTCGGTTATATTGTGGTGGTCAAGCTCCCCTATTAGGCGGAAAATTACTTCATTATCCTTGTTTATTCTTCTCACTGGCAAAATAATGCTCCTTTCTGTGGTTTGTTCTATATATTTTAGAATAAGCCAAAAAGCTTAAAAAATTTGTCGAATGTTGCGATATTCACAAAAAAACAACCACCGTGTAGCACAAAACGTCTACGCAGTGGTTGTTTTAGGTTTTATTCTCTTATAAAAGAGTTACAGTACAAACATTAAAAATAAAAATATAGTGGTAAGTTTATAGTTTCTTTTTAGTATCAAGTATGTTGAGCCAAAGCCTATTCCATATACGAACGCCAGCAAGCCAACTGCAATACTATTTTGAGTAAATATATGTGCAAGTCCCCATGTTATTGCAACTGCAATGCCACCATACGGAATAGCTGTGTTTTTAAACCAAGCTTCACACATTTTTTGGAATAGCACAACCAAGGTTGTGACAATAATAATTTCTGCAAAATAGTATATATGTTGTGCAAAAAATCCAATTGTGCCAGCGTTATTATACTCTATTAATAGCTTGAAATCTCCCCAACTGGCATAATTAAAAGAGATAGCAATAATTAAAAAGAATGTTGCTATTAAGTAGTTTTTTAGCGTTACTTTTTCGCTTGGATGGAAAAAATTAAAATTTAGTTTATTTGTACTCATGTTACTAGCGACTAAAAATAAAATTACCCAGGAAACAGCAGGCAAAATTCTCGATAATACCTGTATCTGGTAGTCCCACTCCATGAATGTGCTACCGAATATGAAACCAAAAGTTAGCTGAATAACAGCATCAATCAACAGAAACGAGACGAAAACAACTATGCCAAGCAATAAATATGAACTACCTTTAGCTACTTTTTGTTCTACCACGATTATCTCCAATCATTATAAAAAATTATTTGCCAACCTCAATAACACCCACATCTGTTTTCAGCGAAATAGACTGCTCACCATTTTCAGCCTTGAAAGAAGTCCTGCTGTTTGTAGTAACATCATAGTTGTGTAGATAATCTGCAGTAAACTCGATAGTTCCCATATTAGCACTAACATCAATAGTGTGTGCAGTAACATCATCTATAGAGCTAGCACCCAAATTGGTTTGAACATCAAGATTACCAGCAACAACAATATCTTCAAGCTCTGCATTGCCGACATCGGTTTTTACATTAAGATTATTTGCAGTGATGTAACTAAGCTCTACATTACCAACATTTGCATCTATGTCAACATCTGTAAATGCAATCAGGTCAGATATCTCGATATTACCTACATCAGCATCAATCTCGATAGAATTGTTGTAGTCGGCAGGTATGATGATATTTACTTCTACATCATCATTATCAAGTCTTAAACCACCAAGAGAAACCCCAGTACTACTTATTTTGAACTCGCCACCACTTGTATCGCTTTTGAAATAATAATTATCATAAGAGGCAGAAAGCTCACTACCGACAACTATATTAACATCACCAACATCAGCATCTATAACCAGTGGCAGATACTCGCTAGATTTGTATGTTATCATCTCGCCATTAGGTGTAACGGTGTTCTCCTCATTAGGAGTGACAGTGTTATCTTCATTAGGAGTGACAGTGTT
>CAYJFF010000080.1:0-9807 GCA_964369345.1 uncultured Oscillospiraceae bacterium | reverse complement strand
TCATTAGGAGTGACAGTGTTATCTTCATTAGGAGTGACAGTGTTGTCAGTTTTAGGTGAAACAACAGTAACTTCACCTTCGCCTACGTACTTAAAAGGCACAGAGTACCAAACCTTGCCAGAAAAAGCCGCAGCAGTCATAGATATTATCATCAGGCTAAGTCCGACAGCTATTAGTGTAAATGCAATTTTTTTCATAAATCATTCTCCATTCCGCCGATATAAGTGGTTTTATAGCCACTATCGACACATAAATTCATCTTTCAAAATCCACTACAGTTTGTGGAACAACAGGTGGTTTATTCACCCTTTTTCTTGATATGTCTTTTGTTCTTTTTAAATAATTTTTTGTACAGCTTTTCTGTTCCACTGCTTATTTTCTCTAGCAGTTTTTTGTATACGGGTATCAGCAATAGCACAAGACCCATAGTCAGCGAGATAAGCCCAGCAAGGCACAGAATAGATAGAAAGTCTAGGCTTGTAAAAGGTATAATAAACAGTGCAAAAACCACTGATACTAGCACTGCACCCAGAATAATAAGCGGAATAAACAGCAAGAAAAACAATGTGAGTAACAGTATAAAAACTGTTAGTATTATAGGCACCCAGACAGGTGAGCCTAGCAAAATAAGCAGTGCTATCAAAACATTAACCATATGGTTGGGGTCATTTTTTGGTGGGACAAAAGAGCCTTTTGAGCGGTAGTCGTCCAGAATATCTCTTGCAATTATAGATACATCGCCAAGGCTTTGCGTTGCCTCTTGCTCAGATACACCGTCCTCGATGTAGTCATCAATCATCTCGTCATAATATTTGATGGTTTTTTCTCTCTCTTTTATATCCATTCCCTGTAGCAAATTGTCCAGCTGGGATAAAAATTCACTTTTAGTCACCTGTGTAACCTCCTTTAATATAGTCATAAACTTTCATTACGTCCTGCCATTCGTTGAGAAAATCTATTATTCTCTGGTGCCCGAGTGGGGTTATCCTATAGTATTTTCTTAGCCGTCCGTTATGTTCTACCGAATAAGTAACCACAGCGCCGCTGCCCTCTAGTCGCTTTAATATCGGGTAAAGTGTAGATTCAGTTATTTCTACCATAGCGGAGATGTCTTTTACTATTTGATAGCCGTATGAGTCGTGTTCTTTTAGGCTCACAAGAACACAGATTTCCAATAGTCCTTTTTTAAGTTGTATATCCATAACACCCTCCTATGTGTTATATTATACATTGCATAGTATTATGTGTCAAGTAGTATTTTTGTTTTTACAAAATATTCACATTTATGCAAAAACCCCCATATCCAGCCGTCTCAGCCAGATATGGGGGTAGTATGCTTTATATTATTTTAGTTGCCATATATCGTCGTTGTACTGTGCTATTGTTCTATCCGAAGAAAAGAAACCAGCTTTTGCAATATTGATAGCTGCCATTTTCGCCCATGCTTCTTGGTCCTCATAGTCACGGAACATAGCGTCTTTTGTGTCTATATACTCTTGCAAATCAAGCAGAGCCATAAACCAGTCTTTTTTCAGTATATCCTTGTATAGTCGCACAAGCTGTGCCTCGTTACCTATAGCCATAAGCTCGTCTTCTACTATAAAATGCACAAGCTCATTTATATATGGGCACTGCTCCATAATCCTTGTAGAGCCATAGCATTTGCTATCATATAGCTCTATAACAAACTCGCTAGACCTACCAAATGTATATATATTGTCCTCTCCTACAAGGTCTGCAATCTCGACATTTGCACCGTCCATTGTTCCCAGAGTAATAGCGCCATTAAGCATTAGCTTCATATTGCCTGTGCCGCTCGCCTCTTTTGATGCAAGTGAGATTTGCTCGGATACATCACAAGCAGGTATTAGCTTTTCGGCAAGTGTTACATTATAGTTTTCCACCATTACAACATTAAGATGTTGAGAAACTACCTTGTCTGCTGCTATTAGCTTGGATAAGCATAGTATTAGGTGTATGATATCTTTTGCTATTGTGTATGCAGGGGCTGCTTTTGCACCAAAAATAATAGTTATAGGGCGTTTTGGTAGCTTACCTTTTTTTATCTCCAAATACTTGTGTATGATATATAGCGCATTCATCTGCTGGCGTTTATACTCGTGCAAACGCTTTATCTGTATATCAAATATAGAGTCTGGGTTAATGGTGATACCCTGTGTTTCTTTCAGGTAGTTTGCAAGGTTTTTCTTGTTATCGTGCTTGATATCCATAAGAGCTTTTAGTGTGTCTGTGTCTATGCAGTCTATAAATTTGTCAAGCTCGGTAGCGTCTTTTATAAAACCCGCACCTATTTTCTCTGTCAGCAGTGCTGTTAGTTTGGGGTTGCAGTGTACTAGCCACCTACGGAAAGTAATGCCATTAGTTTTGTTATTAAATTTATCTGGGTATATCTCTGCAAAATGTGCAAGCTCGCTATTTTTTAGTATATCCGTATGCAGTGCAGCAACACCGTTTATGCTATATCCATAATGCATATCTATATGTGCCATGTGCACACGCTTTTGCGCATCTATTATATATACTTTCTCGTTAGTATATTTTGCACGCACCATTTCATCTAGTTTCTTTATTATCTGCACTAGCTGTGGCACTATATCTTCTAGGTATGCTAGTGGCCATTTTTCCAGTGCCTCGGAAAGTATAGTATGGTTTGTGTATGCACAAGTTTTGCTTACTATATCCGCAGCTTGCTCAAAGCCTATACCCTGTGCAGTTAGCAGCCTTACAAGCTCTGGTATTATCATGCTTGGGTGGGTGTCGTTAATTTGTATAGAAACATACTCGTGCAGGTCTGTTAGTTTACAGCCACGCTCTTTTGCTTCTTGTAGTATTAGCTGTGCACCACAGGACACCATGAAATACTGCTGATATATACGCAGTTTGTGTCCAGCCTCGTCGCTGTCATCTGGGTATAGGAAAAGTGTTAGGTTTTTTGCTATTTTCTCTTTATCAAAGCTTATACCCTTTGTCACAATGCTCTCATCTACAGTGTCTATATCAAAAAGATGTAGTTTGTTTGTGCGGTTTTCGTAGCCTGTTACTAGGATATCATACATTTTTGCCTGTACAGTCATTTTCCTAAAATCTACAGTAGCTGTAAAATCAGTCGGTACTAGCCAGCTTTTTTTCTCAATCCATGGGTTTGGTGTTTCTGTTTGCACATTTTTTGCAAATACTTGCTTGAATAGCCCAAAGTGATAGTTTAGGCCAACACCGTCTGCATTAAGCCCCAGTGTAGCCATGGAGTCTAGGAAACACGCTGCCAGTCTGCCCAGTCCACCATTACCCAGAGATGGCTCAGGCTCTATTGCCTCTATCTTGGTGATGTCCTTGCCACTCTCTGCTAGTAGCTCTTTTGCTTGTGCATAAACACCCAGATTGATAAGGTTGTTGGAAAGTAGCTTGCCTATTAGGAACTCAGAAGATACATAGTATAGCTTTTTCTTCTCGCTTGTTTCTTTTGTACGTGCCATGGATAGCTCTTTTGTAACTTCTAGCAGTGCTATATATAGCTCGCTGTCGCTACAATTTGCAATTGGTTTACCTGTGTATTTTAGTATTTTTTCTTTTATCATAGTAATACTCCATTCTATATAGCTGTTTTGTGTGTTAATTATAAAAGTGTCGCCCTTACAATCGAATTATACTAATAAACGCAAAAAATTACTTGTAATATAAACACAAAATATAGTACAATACTATCATATGAGTTACATAATAGTATTTTGGTGCGAAAATTTGTATAAATTACTATCATATTTAATGTTATAAGTCGCAGACAAGAGGTATAAAATGATATACAATGAGCTTTTTGAGAACAAACTACATACAGATACTTTCGGTTACAACACATATATCTGCACAATACCGGATGATTTTCGTATGGTTGTGCCCCACTGGCATAGTGATATAGAGATTATCGTTATTACATCTGGCTGTGGTGTGGTGCGTGTAGATTTTGAGGAATATAGGGTGGATAGTGGTGATATAGTATTTATACATCCAGGCGCTATACACTCTATAGAGCAGTGCGGTGATAACAGGATGGAGTATGAAAATATATTCTTTACCACAACGCTACTAAAGAGCCATAGGGAGGATGTAACGCACAAACGTTACTTTTTGCCACTGGAGGAGCACAGACAAGTGCTACCTGTATATATTAGTACAAAAATACCATTTTATACAGAAGTGATATCACATATAAAAAAACTGGACGAGCTAAACGAGAAAAAAGATAAGTGCTATGAGCTATATATAAAGAGCGAGCTTTTTGCACTCTTTGCTGTGCTGTTCTCCAATACCAGCACCTCCACACACAAAGAAAAAACCATGGTAATATCCAAGATAAAGGAGATTATAGACTATGTGGGTGGCAACTACCAGAGCAATGTAAGCATAGGCGATATAGCAACTGCGGTAGGTTTTAGCCAGTCACACTTTATGCGTTTTTTCAAGGAGCATATGAACACAACATTTGTAGATTACCTAAACGACTATAGGCTAGAAAAAGCAGCTAGCATGCTTATAAATACAGATAAAAAGATACTTGCAATAGCGCTGGATTGTGGTTTTAATAATTTATCATATTTCAACAGAGTTTTTATGAAAAAATATGGGAAAACACCGCGAGAACACAGAAAATAGACTTGAATTTAATAACGAGCGTGATATACTATAAATATTGACTTTTGGGAGGCTGTTATGAATTTAGAGCAAGCTATTATGGCGATAGAACCAATAAACCAAGAAATAACAGAAAAAGCACTGGAGGCTTTCCACAGCTTGGCTATGCCACTGGATAGTCTGGGTCTGCTACAAAGTGCTGTTGTAGATATTTGTGGTGCGATGCACACGACACAGCCAAACATTGATAGGCGTGCTGTGGTAGTTTTTTGTGCAGATAATGGTGTGGTGGCAGAGGGTGTTACGCAAACAGGGCAACACGTTACTGCGGCAGTGGCAAGGAGCCTTGCTACACACTCCACTGGCATGTGTAAGATGGCACGTTATGCAAAAATAGATATCTTCCCCGTGGATATTGGCATAAAAGAAGATGTCACCAGCGAGGGTATACTGCAAAGAAAAATAATGAATGGCACAGGAAATATTGCAAAAGGCCCTGCCATGACAAGGAAACAGGCAGTAGACGCAATAGAAGTAGGTATAAATATCGCTATAGCACTGCAACACAGTGGATACAGCATGCTTGCTATGGGTGAGATGGGTATAGGCAACACCACTACCTCCAGTGCGCTTGCTAGTGTGTTACTGGACAAACCAGTGATAGAAGTAACAGGTGCAGGTGCAGGTCTTAGCAATGACGGCATATTGCGTAAACGTGCAGTAATAGAGCGTGCTATATTTGCCAACAAGCCAAACAAAAATGACGCAATAGACATGCTGAGCAAAATAGGTGGTCTGGACATATGCGGTATGGCAGGGCTGGCTATAGGCTGTGCAGCCGCAAAGATACCATGCCTAATAGACGGGCTGATAGCAAGTGTTGCGGCAAGGTGCGCACAGATATTATGCCCAGATGTAACTGGCTACTTACTAGCTAGCCATGTGACAGCGGAGCCTGCTGGCAAAGCACTGCTGGACCTACTGGGAAAAGAAGCTATAATAGCAGGTAAAATGCGTCTGGGTGAGGGCAGTGGTGCAGTTGCTGTTGTACCACTTATAGATATGGCAATGCGTGTATATGCAGATAGCATAACATTTGATGGTATGGAGATAGAGGCGTACCAGCCACTTACATAAGGAGCGTATATGATTACATTGGTAATAGGCGGTAGCGCAAGTGGCAAGAGCGAATATGCAGAGAGTATAATAGTAAAAAGTGGTGCACAGGCAGTGTACCTAGCCACCATGCAGCCCTTTGGCAGTGATGGCAAGGAGCGTATAGCACGCCACCTAAAACTGCGTGAGGGTAAGGGTTTTACCACCGTGGAGAAATATACAGATATAGCACAGGTGGAACTACCACCGAGCAGTGCAGTATTGTTGGAGTGCGTGGGAAACTTGCTAGCAAACGAGCTGTTCTCAGAGAACACAGACAAGGCAGACCTTGCAAAAAGACTGCTGGGTGAGATACTATCGCTACAAGAAAAATGCAGTGAGCTGGTTATTGTGAGCAGTGATATTTTCCAAGATGGCTGTAGATACTTGCCAGAGATGATAGAGTATATAGCACTACTGGGGCAGATAAACAAAGGTATTGCGAGCAGTGCACATAGCGTGGTAGAGGTTGTGTGTGGTATACCAATACATCACAAACTAGCACCTACACAAAAATAATCGGAGGACTTTATGAGTATATTAAAAACTATTGCTGTTGCGTTCTCTATTTTTTCTATAATCCCTATGCCACAGTTCCCATGGAGCGAGAAAAACACAAGGTATATGTTCTTTGCGTTCCCTGCTGTGGGCGCTGTGATAGGCTTGTGTATTTATCTATGGTGTTTGCTGTGTGGCATGCTGGATACTTCTGCATTTTTTTGGGGCACTGGGGTAACGCTCATTCCTATAATTGTTTCTGGGGGAATACATCTTGATGGATACTGTGACACAGCCGACGCTCTCTCTAGTCACGCAAGCAGGGAGAAAAAGATAGAGATTTTATCCGACCCACACATTGGCGCATTTGGTGTAATATCGCTAGCTTGCTACTTGCTCATCTACCTTGCTATAGCAACGCAAATTACGCTAACACCTGCAATAGCGCTGTATATAGCGGCTACTTTTGTGCTCTCTCGCTGTTTTTCTGGCTGTAGCGTGGCAAAAATGCCATCTGCAAAATCCAGTGGAATGGTGCATGACTTCGCAGAGCTTGCAGCAAAAAAACGTGTAGTGATATTCCTATCCACAGTGGCTATAGTGCTATTTACTGTGCTTATATTCTTTGCACCCATTGTTGGTGGCACTATGCTACTATTTGCAGTGATATGCTACCTAATGTGGTACAGAATGGCGATGAAAACCTTTGGCGGAATAACAGGCGACCTAGCAGGTAGCTTGCTACAAAAGATAGAGCTTGCTATGCTACTGGGTATATTTGTTGGGCAGTACATTATGGGGGTTATATGAAACTTGTAATTGGTGGATATGCAAGCGGTAAACGTGAGTATGTATCCGAGAAGTTTGGGTATGATAATACTTGTTTTGGTAGTGATATAAAATCTGGCGCACCTGTTATCTATGGTGTGGAGGAATGGGATATACAAAATGTGGCAGAGTGTCTTAATATACTGGCGAGCAAAGATGTTGTTATTTGCTGCGAGGTGGGACTGGGGCTAGTGCCGATAGACAAAACCGAGCGCGCACATAGAGAAAATGTGGGCAGGCTGAGCATAGAGCTTGCAAAAGTAGCAAGCGAGGTACACAGAGTATATGCTGGTATTGGGACACGTATAAAATAGGCGGATTGGGAGAAAATGGTGAAAGATAGCAAAAAGGTGATATACGCTCTATATGCTCTGCTGGGTGTGATAGTTGCAGTGTGTGCAGTATTTGTGCTAATGCCACGCAAGACGGACGGCATAGTGGCTGTGATTACAGAAAATGGACAAGAAATAATGAGAGTGGATTTATCACAGGAGCAGAGCTTTGACATCATAGATATCACAGAAAAACCAGTGTATTTTGAGGTAAAAGACAATGCAATACGCTTTACAGACTCAGACTGTCCAGACAAAGTCTGCATACATGCTGGCTGGCAAACACATGAGTTTGACACTGCTGCCTGCCTGCCAAATGGTATAGTAATGACACTAACATCGGAATAAACATAGCCAGCTTAGCCCATAATTTGGTAGTGCTACATAGCAATATAGCCAAAAACTGTGGGCTATATCTATGTATTAGCAGAAAAATATAGAAAATTGGAATAACGATACATAACACTTGCAATTTTGTGGTCAATGTGTTATGATGATACGGCAAAACGCACGCACTTATCTATACGCTCGGTGCTGAGTAATCAGTTTGTGTATTATATCAAAAGATAAGGCGGAGGTTGAAAACCAAAGGAGGATTTTATTATGGCAGTAGTATCCATGAAACAACTGTTGGAAGCAGGTGTTCACTTCGGACACCAAACAAGAAGATGGAACCCTAAAATGGCACCTTACATCTTCACAGAAAGAAACGGTATCTACATTATCGATCTTCAGAAAACTGTAAGAAAACTAGAAGATGCGTACATGTTTATCCGTGAAGTAAGCGCACAAGGCAAAAGTGTTCTTTTTGTAGGAACAAAGAAACAAGCTGGCGATTCTATCAAAGAAGAAGCAGAGAGAGCAGAAGCTCACTTTGTAAACGCTAGATGGCTTGGCGGTATGATGACAAACTTCAAAACTATTCGTAGAAGAATTCAACGTCTAGAGCAACTACAAAAAATGCAAGAAGATGGCACATTTGACCGTCTAACTAAGAAAGAAGCAGCTAAACTAATGCTAGAGATAGAGAAGCTGGAGAAATTCCTAGGCGGTATTAAAGATATGCACGACCTACCAGGCGCGCTATTTATAGTTGACCCAAGAAAAGAGCGTATTGCTGTTGCAGAAGCTAAAAAACTTGGTATCCCCATTGTTGCTATAGTTGACACAAACTGTGACCCAGACGAAATAGACTACGTTATCCCTGGTAACGATGATGCTATCCGCGCTGTAAAACTAATCTCTGGCGCTATGGCTGATGCTATTATAGAGGGTAGACAAGGTATGCAAGGCGCTGCTGAGGCTGAGGCTGAAGCTGCTGACGCAGAATAATTATAATATATATTGGAGGAACTAAAAATGGCTAACTTTACCGCTGCTGATGTAAAAGCATTGCGTGAGAGAACAAGTTGCGGCATGATGGACTGCAAAAAAGCACTAACAGAAGCTAATGGCGATATGGAAAGTGCTGTAGAGCTACTACGTAAAAAAGGCCTAGCAGCTTCCGAGAAAAAAGCAGGCAGAATTGCTGCTGAGGGTGCTGTTATTGCTCTTGTAGAGAACGGCGTTGGCGCTGTTGTAGAAGTAAATGCAGAGACAGACTTCGTTGCTAAAAACGATAAATTTATGGCTTTTGTAAACGATGTTGCAAAAACTGTTATTGCTGCAAACCCAGCTGACCTAGATGCGCTACTAGCTACTGCACTAGTTGGCAAAACAACAACTGTAGAAGAAGAGCTACGTGAGCTTATCCTAGTTATAGGTGAGAACATGAAAGTTCGTCGTTTCGAGAGATATGAGGGTGGCACTGTTGCTACTTATGTTCATGCTGGCGGACGTATCGGCGTTATGGTTGATTTCGCAGTTGCAGACACTTCTGTTGCTACATCTGACGAGTTCGTTGAGATGGCACGCGACCTAGCTATGCAAATTGCTGCTCTACCTCCTGCTTACCTAAACGAAGCTGCTGTTCCTGCAGAAGTTATCGAGCATGAGAAAAACATTCTTCTTGCACAAATTGCTAATGATGCTAACCTATCTAGCAAACCTGAGCAAGTAAAAGTGAAAATGGTTGAGGGTAAAATCAACAAGTACTACAAAGAAAACTGCCTAGTTAACATGCCTTACGTTAAAGATGACAAGCAAAATGTTGCTACTCTTCTTGAGTCTGTTGGCAAAAAACTTGGTACTACAATAGAGATTTCTAAATATGTTCGCTTTGAAAAAGGCGAGGGTATTGAGAAAAAAGAAGATAACTTCGCTGACGAAGTTGCTTCTATGATGAAATAATCTCTTTTATAGCAATAAGCAATCCCCCACTGAGCTGTTTAGTTCGGTGGGGGATTTT
>CAYJFF010000079.1:0-13547 GCA_964369345.1 uncultured Oscillospiraceae bacterium | reverse complement strand
ATTAGTATGAATGATATAATCTTTGCTTTTTCGCTTACACTTTTTGCTGGGCTGTCCACGGGTATAGGTAGTGCTATAGCATTTTTCTCTGGTAAACCAAGCAAGCGCTTTTTGGCAAGTAGCCTTGGGTTCTCTGCTGGCGTTATGATTTATGTCGCTATGATAGAAATTTTCTACAAAGGTCTCTACTCGCTATATGGGTTTTATGGTGAACGAGATGGCTGGCTAGTTTCTATGCTCGGTTTTTTTGGTGGGATAGCACTAATGATGTTGCTAAACAAATGTCTGCCCCAGGCAATGCCAGAGGAAAAACTAGCCACAGCGTGCAACCATAATAAATGTAGCAACCTAAGCAAGAAGAAACTACTGCGTACTGGGCTCTTTACTGCACTGGCAATAGGTATACATAATTTTCCAGAGGGGCTTGCAACTTTTGTTTCTGCACTATATTCGCCAGAGGTTGCTATCCCGCTTGTAGTCGCTATTGCACTGCACAATATCCCAGAAGGTATCGCTGTTTCTGTGCCTATTTACTATGCTACTGGTAGCAAGAAAAAAGCGTTTTTTTACTCTTTTGCATCTGGTCTTGCAGAGCCAGTGGGTGCTATTATAGGCTACTCCCTGCTCATGCCATTTATAAACGACTTAGTATACGGACTACTATTCACCTCTGTTGCTGGTATTATGGTTTATATATCCATAGAGGAGCTACTCCCCAGTGCAGAGGCGTGCGGTGAGCACAAAGTGACTATAAACTGGTGTGTTCTGGGCATGCTCATTATGGCTGTGAGCATATGGCTGTTTAAATAAAAGTATGCTTGAAAATCATCAGCAATTATGATATGCTAGAGTTGTAGCTTTTACAGAATAGTGGTGATGATATTGATAGTAAGTGCAAGTAGGCGGTGTGATATACCATCTTTTTTTGGGAAGTGGTTTGTAAACAGGCTAAAAGACGGTTATGTGCTTATCCCCAACCCATACAACGCACATCGTTATAGCAAGGCAGTCCTTAACCCACAGACTGTGGATATCATTGTTTTTTGGACAAAAAATCCACTACCTTTTATGGAGTATTTACCACAAATAGACAGTATGGGCTATCCTTATTATTTTGAGTTTACACTAACACCATATGGCACAGAAATGGAGCGCAATCTCCCTGACAAAGAAGTGCTTATAGACAGCTTTGTAGCATTGAGCAGGCAACTAGGTAGCCACCGTATGGTGTGGCGCTATGACCCTATTATAATAGACACACACCATAGCATTGACTACCACAGCGAGAGATTTGCCTATATAGCAAGCCGTCTTAGTGGGTATACCAACAGATGTGTTATTAGCTTTGTGGACAACTACAAGTCTGTCGCTAGGCGTATGGGCAAAGACCCTACCAGTACTTTGACACTTGCAAATGTTTATAAAATAGCAGAGATTTTTTCTGCTATTGCCAAGAAAAACAACATGGACATATACACCTGTGCAGAAAAATACAACCTAGAACAACACGGTATACGTCATGGTGCTTGTATCGATAGTGATATTATCGAGGGTATTCTAGGGTGTAAAGTCATTGATACTAAGGATAAAAACCAGCGTACAGAGTGCCTGTGTATTGAGAGTGTAGATATCGGCACATATAACTGCTGTGGTAATGGCTGTTCTTATTGCTACGCACTACAAAACGATAGCTTGGCAGTGACAAATATAGAAAAGCACAACCCCCTATCCCCACTACTGGTGGGCGAAATAAATAAAAAAGCACTTATCACCAACAAAGATATGAAAAGTGCTATAATAAACCAGTTATCACTATTTTAAAAATAAAGGAGACAGAACAATGACACCAAAAGAAACACTACTAAAATGGATAGATACATTCAATAGCGCAGATGCACAGGCACTAGCAGACCTTTATACAGAAGATGCTATTAACCACCAGGTGGTAGCAGACCCCGTAGTAGGTAAAGAGGCTATATACAACATGTTTGTGGGCGAGTTTGCAACTGCAGAGATGGAGTGTATACCAGAAAACATTTTTGAAGATGGCGAGTGGGCTATAATGGAGTGGAAAGACCCCAAAGGCTTTAGAGGTTGTGGTTTCTTCCATATTGTAGATGGTAAAATTGTGTTCCAACGTGGATACATGGACAAGCTAAGTTTTCTAAAAATGAACGGTTTACCAATCGAATAAAACTAATATCAGCGCACAAAAACAGGGGGAATATTCCCCCTGTTTTTTCATGTCCATATAACAAATTTTATGTATCCATAGATGTAGTGTCACTAGATAGCCTATCAATAATTGTGTCAATATCCCCGTCTTGTAGCAAGTCGCTTACGACCATAATGTACGAAGTTATATCTGTAAAAGATACATATAACCTGTGTATTCCATTTTCGTTTATTGACACTTTACCAATAAACTTAACTATTTTGTATCCATCAAGCTTATCGAGCACCCTACATACAAAGCTCATCTGAGCATACATATCTTTTTTTATGCTCTGTGCAAAATAAACCTGTACACGCTCACGGTCGTCTGGATGTATAAGCAATATACCACGATTATCAAACAAATCACGTACGTCTTCTTTAGTGAAATTCACTATCTTAAAGTACTCATCATTCGCTTCTGTAATAGTAAAATATTCATCCATTTCTGCCACTACTATACCACATGGTACAAACGTATTTGCAAATTTAGCATCGTTGATACTACGTATTACATCCAGTGATTTATCTTCGTTTAACAAGTTGTTTCGCATAGCCTGGCTATACGTTTCTTCAAACTCCTGCATAGGCATAGGCTTTGCGTAGAAATATCCTTGTACAGCATCGCAGTTCATAGACTTTAGTAGCTCTACTTGTTCTGCTGTTTCTATGCCCTCTGCCACAACATACATACCCAAACTATGCGCAAGCTTTACTATACCATCTATTAGCATATCATCTCGCCTTACAAACTTACCACCTGCAAAAAAGCTCTTATCCAGCTTCAGCGTATCTACATTAAGGTTCTTAAGCATAGAAAGTGATGAATACCCAGCGCCAAAGTCATCAATAGATGTTTTAAAACCACCCTCATGTAGTTTTACATACAATAAATCCAACGCTTCTTCTTGCTCTATAGTAGCTGATTCTGTAAGCTCTATTTCTATATACTCATGTGGCACATTGTATTTATCCACAATCTTTGTAATATGCTCTACTATAAGCGGGTTAGTTAGGTTCACTCGTGATAAATTTACCGATACTGTCAGCCCACCAAACCCTGCATCCATCCAACTCTTGATAGTAGCACAGGTATTTTCTAGCACATAGCAGTCAAGCTCTACTATAAAGCCATTTTTCTCAAACAATGGTATAAATTCGTTAGGGAATACTAACGCACCATCCAACTCCACCCAACGCACAAGAGATTCTGCACCGATAAGTTCTTCGCTATTTATATCAAACTTCGGCTGTAGGTAAACAGAAAACTCCCCATTTGCAAGAGCTGCTCGCATTTTGTTTGTAATATCTGCATCACGCAGTAACTTGTTCCTATATTTTTCATCATAGTCACATATAGGCAAATCTTTTCTAGACTTTGCCATATTATGCGCAAGCGTTACTTTGTTTATTATGTCATCTACATCAGTTTCTGCTAGCACTATATTGTATCTGCCATATTTAAACAAGATATTATAGTCACCAATCTCTGGCAGCAGCTTTTTATAGTGCGCTTCATAAGTTTTTGTTCTTTTCTCTATATTTCCTAGGAAATCTGTAGGTCCAAATATCATGTATTCATCAATACCAATTTTCGCTACTATTAGGTTGGGTGTGTTTTGCTGCGCCATTACACTCTTTGGTATTTTTAGCACTTCATCGCCTACATGAAAACCAAATATCTCGTTAATAACCTTAAAATTCTCTATATCAAACTTAACTACTGTAAATAGCTTGTTTCTGTTGTTAGATAGTATACGCTTCATCTCTTTTTTTAGTTTTGCTGCATTTGGTAAGTCTGTGAGATTATCATAATATGCTGTTTTTTCTAGTAGTTTTATGGAGCGTATATGGTAGTATGATGTGTAAACTATCAGAACTATCAGGAACCAGTAAATCATTATACAGATATAGTTTAGCTGTGCTACTGCTGATGCTATTTCACTATTAATTACATCAGCTTCCACATTTATGGCTAGTGCCCACTCCGTCATCTCTATGGGCATATATACCATTACCTTGTCCACATCATTATATCTATAGTAAAACCCACCATTCTCCATTTCTTCCACGTCAGCTTGTGCTTTTGTCATATTTTCATAGCCTAGCAATTCTACATCACTATCTAGAACTTCTTGCCCTACCATGTACTCTTTGTTAGTGGAAAATATCAAGTTCAGCTTATTATCTACGATGAATATATCGCCTTTGCCTGCGGTTTCCTCCAAGTATCTATCAAAGAAACTATCCATTACAACTTCGCTAAGTAGCACCGCAATAACTTCGCCATCTTTTGTTACAGGCACATAAATATCTAGGAGTAAATTTTGTGTATCAGGCTCTACATGTGGTTTTGATATAGCAAAATCATTTTCCATAGCATATATAAAAGTTTCCGCTTGTGAGTAATCTACTTTTTTATTATCAACAGAAACCCCGCTTCCATCTAGGTCAAGATAATATAAGCTATCAAACCCATTTGTCTGTGACTGTGAGTTTAAAAAATCTATTATATCATCGTCTGGTACATCGTTCTTTGCTATATGCTCAGCAAGTAGATGTAGCGCCTCTTTCGCTCCTACAATTTCTCTTTCTACAGCATACTCTTGCTGTATGCCTATTTCTTCCATCTCGCTAAGCGTAGTATTAATAATAGCTTCCTCGGCAGAGAACCTAAACCAGTTTGCCAGTAGCGCTATAATAACAGATACACAAAGGATACTAATAGTTGTAGAAACTTTTGAGTTTGGTTTATAATGATTCATTTAACTTCTCCCAAAAACAATCTATTTAATAGCAGTTTTTTGCTATCCAAAATATATACCTAATAACACATTACAGATTATATTATCATATTAGCAGAACAAATTCAATACATATATATACAAATCATTTATTCTACGTATATATTGTACTTTTATTGGTAAAATTATCTATATATTGTAAATATATGCAAGTTCAACTTGCTATTTTATGATAAAATGTGCTATTATTAGTTTAGATATACAATAAAGTAACGTATTATGTATAATACTAATATAATAAGATATATATTATTAACTGTTGCAAGTTTTGGAGGAATATAATGACATTAAACTTACCATTAAGCGGGGGGAATAAGCACATACACTGTGTAGGCATTGGCGGTGCAGGTATGTTCCCCATTGTCCAGATACTGCACTCTGTCGGCTACCATATAACAGGTAGTGACAATAACGAGGGGGACATAGTAAACCTAGAGAGAGAAATGGGTATTGATGTAAAAATAGGGCATGATGCAAAAAATGTAGAAGGTGCAGATATGCTTATGTATACTGCTGCTCTACTAAATAATAACGTCGAGCTTGCACGCGCACAGGAGCTTGGTATCCCCTGCTATGAACGAGCAGAGGTACTTGGTGCTATTTCTGGCGAGTACAGCAACGCTATAGGTATATGTGGCACCCACGGAAAAACTACCATAACTTCTATGCTAGTACAAATACTACATGGTGCAGGCAAAGAACCATCTGCCGTGATAGGCGGTAAACTAAAGGCAATAAACGGATACGGCATTTTTGCAAAATCTGATACCTTTGTGTATGAGGCTTGTGAGTTTAAAGACCACTTTCTTTCCACCCACCCAGATATATCTGTTGTGATAAACATAGATAACGACCATATGGAGTACTTTGGCACTATGGACAATGTGTTTAAGTCATATGTGCAGTTTTGTAATATGTCAAAGCTTACATTCTATAATGGTGATGATGCCAACACCTGCACTGCTATGAATAACATTACTACAGAGAAAATAAGTTTTGGCTTTACCAGTGCTAATGACTTTTACATTGAGAACCTGCGTAGGGGTGATGGCTTTACTCGCTACTACGACCTTATGCACAATGGCAAGAAACTCACAGAAATCACGCTAAACGTCCCAGGTATGCACAATGTTATAAACTCTGTTGCAGCAGTCGCTGTTGCATATACACAGGGTGTGTCGCTGGAGGATATAACAAAGAACTTGTCTGAATTTTATGGTGCTGGTAGGAGATTTGAAAAAGTTGGTGATTGCTCTAGTGGTGCTATAATAGTGGATGACTACGCGCACCACCATACAGAGATTATCGCAACACTAAAAACTGCAAAAGAACAAAATTTTAGCAGAGTATGGGCAGTGTTCCAGCCATTTACCTACTCTCGTACAGAGAAGTTTTTGGCTGAGTTTGCACAGGCACTCACAATAGCAGACAGAGTAGTGCTTACACCTATCATGGGTGGCAGAGAAGAAAACACAACTGGTATTAGCTCTCAGGATTTGGCAGAAAAAATAGATGGCTGTGTGTGCCTAGATAGTTTTGCGGAAGTAGCACAGTATATAAAAGACAATACCGCCAGTGGTGACCTAGTAATAACTATGGGCTGTGGTGATGTATATAAATGTGCAAGAATGATGCTGTAACCAGCACAAGGAAAGGAAAAATATGGAAATAAAAAACATAAAACCAAAATCGCTCTTTTGGGGCACGGCTATACTTATTACTTTTTATTGGGCACTGCACAATTTTTCACTGGTAGGGGTTGTGCTTACATTCATTTATACTGTTCTCTCCCCTTTTATTGTTGGTATAGTAATAGCATTTCTTATCAACTTGCCTATGAGAGCAATAGAAAAATTATTATTCAAAAATGCCACAGACAAAATGAAAAAAGCAGCACGACCTATTTCTATGGTAGTTACGATACTGCTTGTGCTCATCGCATTTTCTTCGTTTATGCTACTGGTAGCGCCACAGCTATGGTCCAGTGTGGTTTCTCTGGGCAATAGTGTAGAGCCTGCTATAAACGACCTTACTGCTTGGATAAACCAATTATCGGTGCAATACCCAGAAATAGCTGTTTATTTGGGCGAAATGGATCTTAACTGGCAAACTATCATAAATGAGGCTATATCCATAGTTCAAACAGGTGTATCTGCAATTCTCGGCTCTTTAGTAACTGTTGTTGGCTCGCTGTTCAACACTACTATGACATTTATACTAGCTCTTATATTCTCGCTGTACCTACTAGCAATAAAAGAGAGCCTTGCAGAGCGTACAGATAGGCTTTTTGCTACTTTTGTATCCCGCCCTAAAATAGAAAAAGCAACAAAAATACTATCATTAGTACATGATACATTTGCAAAATTCATCTCTGGCCAGTGTACAGAAGCACTTATAAATATTGTAATGTTCTTTATTGCACTTACTGTGCTTGGTTTTCCACACGCTCTACTAAACAGCTTTATAATCGGTATTGCCTCCATAATTCCATACTTTGGTGGTTTTATTGGTTTCGGTATCGCAGCTTTCCTAGTATTGGTGGAGGACCCATCCGTTATAATATGGTTTGCAGCAGTTTACCTAGTGCTACAACTATTCGAAGCTAACGTCATTTATCCTAAAGTAGTCGGTAGCTCCATGGGACTACCACCAATGTGGGTACTTGTTTGTGTAACACTTGGTAGCAACCTAATGGGCCTTGTAGGTATGGTACTATTTATACCACTGGGCGCAGTCATCTACACTCTTGTTTGGGAGAGAGTTAAGCGTGCAGAAAACTTAAACACAAACTTTCTTGGCAAACCCTCACCTATAGTTGCTGGCACTCCTACAGAAGATGACGAAAGTATCATAGACATAGAAAATTAATTTTTTTATATGTATATCATCACCGTGTCTTGTAATAATATTACTGGCGATACAAAATAATATTGCAAGCAAAATATCCCGTGATATTGATGTATTGTTAATTTCATGGAGGTGAACACTATGTCTAAAAAAGATTGTAAGAACACCACAAACAAAAGCACTGGCACAACTAATACAAAAGATTGTGGTAGCAACAAGAAAAGCACAAGCACAACAAACGAGACAAAAAGCGACTGCAAATAATTAAAGATAAAAGACCTTGCAACTACTACCATGTAATTGCAAGGTCTTTTACTTTTTCATCTGTCACTATTCCGCTGTATTTCAAGAGCCAATAGCAGCCACAAGGGAGCTGAAGTCAAAAGGCTCAATCTCCAGAAAATTCTCGGGCTCCGATATATTTTCCAGATAATGCGCATCGGAGCTTTTTATTATCTTATAGTCACGCATATATATTCCGTTCTCTTTTTTTGCAAAGAACTTATCAGGCTCACGTACTTCCAGAGCCGCAAAGCCATACTCTGGAGGTATATAGCCAAAAGTTTGTAGCATACTATCACTTGTGCGGTCTATATGGGCTGGGTAGCATATACCACCATATTCTTTTACGAGCTTTGGCAGTGCGTCAACAGATATGCTTGTAGCACCAATAAGCAGTTTTTCTACCTTGCCTACCATGTTATCCTTGCTATCAAGTATTAGCTGTGAGCCGAAGATATCGTCACGATTTTTAACGTCTGCAAGCTTGTCATATACATATTTGTCAAACTCCATAGCTGCGTCCAGTGTGGGAAAAAGACACACCATATGTATCTCCTCCGATGTGGTTAGCTCCATACCTGCTATTACCCACAAGCCACTATCTGCTGCTGCCTCGAAAAGAGCAGGACAGTTTTTGCAACTATTATGGTCAGTTAGCGCAATAACGCCTAACTCCTTTATCAGCGACATATTCATTATGTTATTGACTGACATATCATCATTGCCACATGGCGAGAGGCAAGAGTGTATATGTAGGTCATAGGCTATCTTTAGCATTTCTTTATCAGCTCCGAAATCTCGAGTGCTGTTTCAAATATGGGTTTTGTGCTACGTAGAACAGCTATATCATTTTGCAGGGCGCGTGCGTGTGCCTCCTCGTCTAGCTGTGCATTCTCTGCTAGCACCATACAGGCAGTATCTGCCAGTAGTGCCACCGCCATAGCATTCACATTACCCATAACTGTCACCCAAGCACCATCTGCCGGTGCTCGTCCCATAACAAAGCTCAGTAAATCACAACAATACACATCAGTAACATCACGCTCTAGCGCATCGGTTTCTGTTAATATATCAAAGTTTGCAGCTCCTGCAATCTCCCTTACTGTCATAAAAACCACCATTCCTTTCTTCGCAAGGCACGAATGCCATTTTGCAATAGCTCTTTATAACTATTCGTCTATATCACGTGTAGCTTTTGGCATAAAACTCTGCAAATGAGTAAGACCCTTTGTTATAGCGCGCATTTCTTCACGTATCTTATATATACAAGCTTCCTCGGAAGAAAAACCACGCACAATATCCTCTGCTAGCGCCTTACATGATGGTGCACCACACGACCCACAGTCCATACCATATAGGCGTGCCTCTATCTCACGCATTTTCTTTAGCTTTTCCATAGCCACAGACATATCTCTATCCAGCTCCATTACAGGCTCGTACTCAACAGGCACTTCCCAAGTAAAACTCATCTCGTCCTGTGCAGTATCTAGCTTGTTTTTGTACGGAGCCAGAGTTTTTCTTATACGCTTTAGTTTAGCATTTGCAACATATGGGTTTTCTACAGTTAGCACACCACCAACACAGCCACCAGAACAGGCATTAAATTCCACAAAATCTAGGTCGTAGAACTTCTCGTCTTCTAGGTCCTCTAGCACACGTATAACATTCTCTATGCCATCGGCTGCAAGGTATCTCTCTCTGCGTGTTGCCTCTGCCTCTCCCCCACTGCTACCCCAGCTAACACCCAAACTACCAGTCTTGCAAATTGGTCGCCTGTCTTCTTCTTTGCTCATCACATTAAGTAGGCGTGGGTATACGTCCCTGATAGCAAACACAGCGTCCACAGAGCTTTTCTCAGAGCCTAGTGCCATTTTTACAGCAGTCACTTTTGCGGGACATGGGCTAATAAATATAGCACCTATCTTCTCTATAGGTATTCCTGTTTTTTTGTGGGCTTCTTCTTTTGCCAGCCTTGCCGCTAGCTCCATTGGTGAGTGTAACGGTAATAAATGTTTTATCAGCTGTGGATATTTCACCCTTATCAGGCGTACCACCACAGGACAGGCAGAGCTAATAACAGGCAAAGATATATCTTGCCTTGCCATATATTTATGTGTTGCGTCAGTCACAATCTCCGCTGCACGTGATACCTCAAAGACATCATCAAAACCAATTTTCAGCAGTGCATTGAGCACTATGTTAATATCACTAAGATTATTAAACTGCCCATAGAGTGCTGGCGCTGGCAGTGCTATTTTGTACTCAAAGTCATTTATTGCAGAAAAAGCGTCAAATGTTGCTTGTTTTGCATGGTGTGGACAAGTGCGTATACATTCACCACAGTCTATGCAACGCTCGGCTATTATTTTTGCTTTACCATCTCTTACACGTATAGCCTCTGTGGGGCAACGCTTGACACAGTTTATGCAACCATGACATCTATCTCGGTCCAGCGTAACCGAGTGAAAAAAAGCCTTGGAACTCATGATTTACAACACCTCCCAAACAGCTTATGTAATAACATTTCTGTTTATTTTTTTATAAGAACTTTCAAATTCAACGTTGTACCCTCTCCCAAAGCACTGATAATTTGCATTTCATCTGTATTTTTCTTGATATTTGGTAGCCCCATACCAGCACCAAAACCAAGATTACGTATGGTTTCTGTTGCTGTAGAATAGCCCTCCTGCATAGCAAGCTCTATATCTGCTATACCCTTGCCGTGGTCCACCAGCGCCATATCAACAGCCTCGGGTGATATCTCCACGCTTATTTCGCCACCACCACCATGTATTACCATGTTAATCTCGCCCTCATACATAGCAATTGCTACCTTGCGCACTATATCGGCAGAAACGCCTAGTTTTTTTAGTGTTCGCTTTACATCGCCAGATGCTTCCCCAGCTCTGGAAAAATTAGTACCATCTACTTGGTAGTCAAGCTTTATAGCATCACTCATCTGCCTTAACTCCCCCTTTTAGCCCTTTAGCATATAGCTTTCCACAGGCAACAAACATTGGGTAGTCTGTAGTTAGTATTGTTATATCTTTTTCACGTGCAAGCTCCAGTATAGCTTCATCAGGCTGTTTACCACGTACAAAAACAACACATACAGCATCCATCATCTCTGCTGTGCGCACTACTTGTGCATTCACAAGCCCAGTTAGCACCACACCACTCTCTTTTGCAAAAGCTAGTACATCACTCATAAGGTCGCTACCACAACCACTCAGGACTTCACGGTCTGGGATAACATCTGGACAAAAAAGCTCTGCGCCTAGTATTTCTTTAATCTCAGCTATTTTCATATAAATCTCCATTCTCGTAGCATTACACCACTTTTTTATTAATTTTCGTTGCATTTTTAACAAGTTTACCAAAAGGTAATCTTTATTTATTTTATCACTTTTAGTAATATTCTGCAAGTAAAATAATCCCACAATTTTTATAAAAAAGCATAGACTTTATCTATCTTATCTGATATAATGATATCAACGCGAGCAATTTTCGCTTTTCTTGTCAATTTTTCTCGGAGGTAACTACTATATGCAGGAACTATCGCTTAATATACTGGATATTGCACAGAACTCCGTGCGTGCAAACGCAAGCTTGATTGAGATTATCATAGAGGAGCAACCCTCGCAAGATTTACTCTCTATCGATATAATAGATAACGGCTGTGGAATGACAGCAGAACAGCTAAAATCTGTGACTGACCCTTTTTTTACAACACGTACAACGCGCAAAGTGGGGCTAGGTGTCCCTTTTCTTAAAATGGCGGCAGAGATGTCCGGTGGTAGTCTTACTATCGACTCTACTGTTGGTGTGGGCACCAAACTTCGCACGGTTTTTGGGCTGACTCATATTGACAGAATGCCACTTGGGGATATCTCAGCTACTATGTGTAGCCTAATACAGTGCAACACGCACATAGATTTTGTATACACATATAAATATGGTAGCGCTGTTTTTGTTGCAGACACACGTGCTTTCAAAGAAGTTCTAGAGGGGTTACCGCTTGACACACCACAGGTTATCAGCTATATTGGTGAGTATATAAACGAAGGAATGGCAGAAACCAAGCCGTCCGAATAGGGCTATCTTGTTATCGCCTGATAATATTATATTTTAAAAAATGGAGGATTTTCTAAATGAAGAGTTTAGCAGAACTACAGGAACTAAGAGAAAAGATGAAAGGCAATATGGGTATACGTGCTAATGACGAGGGTAACATCCGCGTTGTTGTTGGTATGGCTACTTGTGGTATCGCAGCAGGTGCACGCCCAATTCTACAAGCATTTACTGACGAAGTTTCTAAACGTAATATCCAAAACGTAACTATTGGACAAACAGGATGTATCGGCATCTGTCAGTTTGAGCCTGTTGTGGAAGTAACAGAGCCTGGCAAAGAGAAAGTTACATATGTAAAAATGACACCTGAGAAAGTTGCACAAATAGTTGCTAACCATATCGTTAATGGCAATGTAGTAACAGAATACACAATTGGTGCTGTAAAAGAATAATTCTAAAACTAAATAAGGGGCATAAAAATTATGAAAATTGGATTGCAAACATTTACCATGCGTGATTTTATGAAAACCGAAAGTGACATAGAGTTTACACTTAACAAAGCTGCTGAGATTGGATATACTACTGTACAGATTTCTGGAATTGGTGAAATAAATCCTAAGAAACTGCGTGCTATATGTGATGCCTGTCAGCTGGAAATTGTTTTGACACACACAAAGCAGGACAGACTGTTGAGTGAAACGGACCAAGTAATAGAAGAACATAATATTCTTGGCGCTGACTATATCGGGATTGGTTCTATGCCCGGCAAATACCGTGACCCCGCTTTTATACAAAACTTTATCAAGGAATATACACCAGTAGCTGAGAAAATAGCAGATGCTGGCAAACTGTTTATGTACCACAATCATGCTTTTGAGTTTGAAAAAATGAACGGCAAACGTATAATTGATTCGCTTATCGAGGGTTTCCCCGCAGAGTTAATGGGATTTACTCTGGATACATATTGGGTACAGAATGCAGGTTGTGATGTATATGCTTGGTTTGAGCGACTAAAGGACAGAGTTCCCTGTATTCACCTTAAAGATATGGCTGTTGTAAATGGCCAACCAGTTATGGCACCTATCTATGAGGGTAATATTAACTTTGACCCATTGCTAAAAATGCTTGCTGAACACGGCAAAACAAAGTATGCACTTGTAGAGCAAGATAATTGCATTGGTAGTCCTTTTACTGCAATAGAAACAAGCTATAAAAACCTAGTGGCTAGGGGTTATAAATAATAACAAACTAAGAGCATAAACATTACTAGCTGATGTTTGTGCTCTTTTCGCGCACTAACTTTCTATAGAATTGTGGAGCTACTGTAAG
>CAYJFF010000078.1:0-13614 GCA_964369345.1 uncultured Oscillospiraceae bacterium | reverse complement strand
TTCTCTGCTTAATCTATGGGTGGTGGAGTGCCTGTCGGGGCTGCCCGACAAGAAACACCCCACCAGCAATGCTGATAGGGTGTTTGTGATTGATAATGATTATTATTTGAAGTATCTGTTTAGTAGACCTTCGAAAGCTTTACCATGACGAGCCTCGTCTTTAGCCATCTCGTGTACTGTGTCGTGGATAGCATCTAGATTTAGTTCTTTTGCTAGTTTAGCAAGCTCAACTTTACCAGCTGTTGCACCGTTCTCAGCATCTACACGCATCTCTAGGTTTTTCTTAGTAGAAGCACTAACAACTTCGCCTAGTAGCTCTGCAAATTTGCAAGCATGCTCTGCCTCTTCCCAAGCTGCTTTCTCGTAGTACATGCCAACCTCTGGGTAACCCTCACGGTGTGCAGCACGTGCCATAGCTAGGTACATACCAACCTCTGTGCACTCGCCCTCAAAATTCATTCTTAGCCCCTCGATTACACGTGGGTCAACACCATTTGCTACACCGATAACGTGCTCAGCAGCCCAAGCTCTCTCGCCATCCATAACCTCGAACTTATCTGGACCTACTTTACAAATTGGACATTTCTCTGGAGCTTCCTCTCCCTCGTGAACGTAACCACATACCTTACAGACAAATTTTTTCATTTTGAAATCCTCCTAGTTATTTTAAAATTAATATTAGTAATCATTACTGATTTATGTATCTAGTATATCACATAGATTACGCAATTACAATACAGCATTACGTAGATTAACATGCTGTTTTAGTAACAAATTTTATTTAATTTGCCAGTTTATTGCTAAAATGATATGCGGTGCATGAAAAAACCAGTACACACCGCATATTTTGTTAGCTTTTAATTATTCGTTTGTATCTACTACTGCTATGCTAAGCTCAGCAAGATTTTTGTCCTCTACTGGGCTTGGGCAGCCTGTCATTAGCTCGCTGGAGTTCTGCACTTTTGGGAATGCAATAACTTCTTTTATGTTGCTCTTTTGCAGCATTACCATTACTAGCCTATCCAGACCGAACGCTAGACCACCATGTGGTGGTGCGCCATACTTGAACGCATCAAGCAAGAAACCAAAGCGCTCCTGTGCTACTTCATCACTAAAGCCTAGTGCGTTAAACATACGCTTTTGCAAATCTGGGTCGTTTATCCTAATAGAGCCACCGCCTATCTCGTAGCCATTCATAACAAGGTCGTATGCAATAGCGCGGCAGTTTGCAGGGTCTGCTGTTATTTTGTCGCAGTCCTCTAGCATTGGTGAGGTGAATGGGTGGTGCTTAGCAACATATCTGTTGTTGTCCTCGTCATATTCAAACAATGGGAACTCTGTAACCCACAGCATCTTGAATACATCTTTTTCTATAAGACCTAGTTTTTCTGCTAGGTGGCAACGTAGTGCGCCCAGACTGTCATATACAACATCATTTTTGTCTGCAACTATAAATACAACGTCGCCAACTTCTACACCTAGCTTGCTATCAATAGCTGCTACTTCCTCTGGTTGTAGGAATTTCTCGAATGATGATGTCCTCGCCTCTGTAGTAAACCTTGTATACGCAAGGCCTTTTGCACGGTATGTTTTTACAAAGTCAACAAGCTTGTCTATCTCTTTGCGTGATAGCTTGTCTGCAACATTTTTTGCCACGATAGCACGCACGGAGCCACCGTCAGCTATAGCACCAGCGAATACTTTGAACTCTGTGCCACTTAGCACATCGCTTAGGTCGCATAGTTTCATCTCGAAACGGATATCTGGCTTATCGCTACCATAGTCGTCCATTGCATCTTTGTATTTCATTCTTGGGAATGGTGTTTCTACCTCTAGTCCCATCGCCTCTTTGAATACGTGCTTTATAAAGCCTTCGTTTACTGACATAACATCATCTGCATCTACAAATGACATCTCAAGGTCTATCTGTGTGAACTCAGGTTGACGGTCCGCACGCAAGTCCTCGTCACGATAGCAACGTGCAATCTGCATGTATCTATCAAAACCAGATAGCATCAACAGTTGTTTGTATAGCTGTGGTGACTGTGGCAGTGCGAAGAAAGAGCCGGGCTGCACGCGTGATGGTATTAGGTAGTCACGAGCACCCTCAGGTGTAGATTTTATCATAGTAGGTGTTTCTACTTCTAGGAAATTATTATTGTCATAGTAGTCCCTAGCCACTTTTACAATCTTGTGTCTTAGCATTATAGCGTCTTGCATCTCACGACGGCGCAAGTCTAGGTATCTGTAGCGCAGACGCAGTTCTTCTTTTACATTTGTTTGGTCTGTAATCTCAAAAGGTGGTGTTTCTGCCTTTGCTAGTATACGCAAGTCACTTACATATACCTCTACATCACCATTTGCAAGGTCACGGTTAATGCTCTCACGTGTACGCACTACGCCCTTTGCCATAAGCACAAATTCACTTCTTACAGTCTGTGCTTTTTCGCGCAGTGTTGTTTCTGTCTGGTCGTCAAAAGCAAGCTGTACAATGCCTGTTCTGTCACGCAAGTCCACAAAAACTAGCATACCTTTGTCACGTATTTTTTGCACCCAGCCACAAACTACAACTTCCTTGCCTATTAGCTCCGATGTTGTGTTTGCACAGTAATGCGTTCTTTTTAATCCATTCATATTCTCAGCCATAAAAATAAGTATCCTCTCGTTATTATTAACGTTGTTTGCCTATAAAGAATAGTCCCACTGTTCCAGGGCCAGCGTGTGCGCCTATAACAGGGCCTAGATGTCTTAGTATAAAGTTATCAACGCCAAATTTCTCTTTTACTATGTCTTTTAAGTACTCTGCATCTTCTAGGCTATCGCCATGGCAGATAGTAACTATCTCTGGTTTTTCATTGCCCACACGTGCTACCATTTCATCTAGCAACCAGTGTAGAGCTTTTTTCCTGCCACGTAGCTTTGCAGCTGTAGCAAGCTTGCCTTCATTATCCACTATCAGCCCAGGTTTGATACCTAGCATAGAGCCTGCAATAGCAGATGTTTTTGACAACCTGCCACCACGGTGTAGGTGCATAAGGTCATTAACTATTATCATATGTGCAACTTTGGTTTTGTTAGCCTCTACCCAGTCACGCACTTCTTCTATAGATGCACCAGCTTTTTTCATCTCTACAGCCTTGTAAACTATAAGACCCTGGCCCAGAGAAGCTGCCAATGTATCCACTGTGTATATTTTCCTATCTGGGTAACGCTCACTAAGCTCTCTAGCAGCTACTGAACCACTACCAAATGTACCACTAAGGCCAGAAGAAAAGCCGATATATAGTATATCAATATCATTTTCTAGGTAGCCTAGGAAAGTTTCCTCGAAAGTGCCAACTGTTACCTGTGATGTTGTTGCAGATTTACCACCACGCAATGCTTCATAGAACTGTTTTGGCGTTATTGCTGCATCGCCATCTTGATAAATCTTTCCATCTAGTTGGAAACCAAGTTGTAGTGACTTAACCTTGTTTTCTTTCAGGTATTCTGCTGGCAAGTCACAGGAAGAGTCAGTGATAATAATGTAGTTGTTCATATTTCCTCCAAAACAATTTATTTTATTTATATTTCTTCTGCTGCTGATTCCATATTCAGGTATGCTGTTTTTAAGATTTGGTCATATACTGCATCAGTAAATCCATCACCCAGTGGTATCTCTGCGTGGTTGTCACCAAACATACTTTTTAGTGTAGCTTTGCCTGTTTCTAGCTCGCTATCACCTACTACTATAGTATATTTAGCACCAATCTTGTTTGCATATTTCATCTGTGCACGCAGTGAGCGCCCCATAAGGTCGCACTGTGCATAGAAACCCTCTCTGCGTAGCTCTGTAGCCATAACAAATGCTTTTTCTACTGCTGCATCACCCATAGAAACAACGAATACATCACAGGTGTTCTCTGGTGGGAAGTCGCAACCTGTTTTTTCCATAACCATTAGCAGGCGCTCTAGCCCCATAGCAAAGCCTATGCCCTCTTGGTCTGGGCCACCTAGCTTGGATAGCAAGCTCGCATATCTGCCACCGCCACCGCATATTATACGTGTTCCGTCTGGCTCTGTATACACACACTCAAACACTGTGCGTGTGTAGTAGTCCAGTCCACGTACTATTGTTGGGTTTACTGTATACTGTACATCACACAGGTCCAGTTTTTCTTTTACTTGTGCAAAGTGGCTGTCGCAGTCCTCACACAGAAAATCAAGCATCAATGGTGCACCGTCTGCTACTTTTCCACAAACTTTGCTCTTGCAGTCCAGTATACGCATAGGGTTTTTCTCTAGACGAGTGTGGCAAGTGTCACAAAGAGTTTCTTTGTGTCCCTCAAAATATGCTATCAGTGCTTTGTGGTAGTTTGCTCTACAAGTTGGACAACCTATAGAGTTAAGCTCTATCATCACGCCTTTAATGCCTAGCACCTCATAAATTTCTGTTATCATGGAGATAACCTCTGCATCGCTGACTGGGTGTGTAGCACCGAACATCTCCGCACCAAACTGGTGGAACTCACGGAAACGACCACTCTGTGGTTGCTCGTAACGGAAGAAAGACTGTGCATAGCTAACCTTTAGCGGTAGTGCCTCTGCCAGTAGTCCGTTTTCTATGCATGCTCTAGCAACACCAGCAGTGCCCTCTGGGCGCAGTGTTATGCTCCTGTCACCTCTATCTATAAAAGTGTACATTTCTTTGTTTACTACGTCAGTTGTATCACCAACCGAACGTTGGAAAAGCTCTGTATGCTCAAATGTAGGTACTCTTATTTCTCTAAACCCAAAAAGCTCAGCAGTGGAGAGCAGTGTTTTTTCTAGGTACTGCCACTTTGCGCTGTCTTTTGGCAAGATATCTTTCGTGCCTTTTGGTCTTTCTGTTAGTAACGCCATATCCATTCTCCTTATATATTAATGCACCAACTATATATGTATATTATACCCCCGCACATTATATTATATAGTTGTAATTTCCTCAATTATATGTAAAAAGTGCGCCTATAGGCACACAGATTTATCTTGATAATATAGCTACCGCACTACTGCGTCTTTTCTCTGATAGATATTAATATAAAACACAGCTACAACACCCGCACTACTTACTGTGTGGGTGTTGTGCTTACTATAATCAACACATACATTATTTAGGGTTTACTATATCTCTCCAGTCTAGGTCACCATGCTCAAGAGCGTGTATCAGTGCCTCACCTGTTGCGATATTTGTTGCGATTGGAACATTGTATACATCACATAGACGTAGTAGATTTACCTCGTTTGGCTCTGACGCTTTTGCGCCTATTGGGTCACGGAAAAACAGTAGCAAATCTATCTCATTACATGAAATACGGCTAGCTATTTGTTGGTCACCACCCTGTGTGCCTGCCATAAAACGTACAATGCTCAGCCCTGTAGCCTCCGACACCATCTTACCTGTAGTGCCTGTAGCACATAGGTTGTGCCTGCTTAGTATGCCACAATATGCTATACAAAATTGTACCATCAATTCTTTTTTCGCATCATGTGCGATTAGTGCAACATTCATTATTTGTCTCCTCTCAAGCTCTGAATATATATATTGGTTATTTAACAAGTAACTCCACCCTTTGCCCACACAGCCTATCCGCTATATTCTCAATCGCCCACAATGATGTGCTCGTGAGCATATGTTTTTCCACCTTGCACTCTGGTATTGCGCCCAGTAGCTGTGCACCTATGGTGTCTATAGCATAGTCAAGGTCTGGTATGTTTAGCTGTGCTGGTTTTTTGGGTATACGGTTTATTATAAGACGTTGTTTTCTAGCGCCAGATTTAAGCAGTTGTAGTGCATTTTGAGCAGCGTCACGCACTGCAATGTCGCTAGGGGTAGTTACTACCACAGCTACATCTACCAGTGGTGCTAATACCCTGTGCCAGTCTGTAAAACCAGCTGCGCAGTCTATAATAGTAAAATCATAGGTTTGTTTTGTTGCTATTATCAGGTTTGCAAGCTCCCGCTCTCCTGGGCTGTAGTCACAGTCCGGTGTTGCAGGCAAAAAATCTATATTTGTCGGACACCGCAGAACAGCAGTCTGGAAACTAACACGTCTTTCTAGCAAATCTTTGATATCATAAACTATTTTATCTGCTACATTGAGCATAAGGTCTACAGAACGGTAGCCACTACAAGCCTCTATCACCAAGACTTTGCTCGACGATAATCTATTTGCTATATGCTTGCAGACTGTGCTTTTTCCCACACCGCCCTTACCCGAGGATATGAGGAACACCTGTCCCACGCTACCACCTCTCTCCCAGTATCAATATTTATTTTGTATATTAATAGCAGAAAGTATAAAACACATAGTATCCTTAGAATAATATTATCATAAAAAGCAAAAAAAGGAAATGTTTTTTTTAATTTTTATACAAATATTACACTTTTAACAACAACTCGTAAGGTATTTTTACTAATTTGTATAATTATTTTATGAAATTACCAAAAACTGTTATCCTAACAGCTCTGAATAAGGGGTTATCAACTCTTTTTCGTCTTTTGTAGCAAAATATTCTTCTGCTATCAGCCTTGCTATTGGGGCACCTGTATATCCCTGTCCGCCGTTCTCTAGCACTACTGTTATTGCTATCTCTGGGTCCTCTGCTGGTATATAGCAAATGTATGTAGAGCTAAGCGTTGTTGTGCCCTCTGGCGTACCTGTCTTTGATGCCACCGTGTATGGAAACCCCATCCACTGATAATATGATGTACCACCCAGTGCCGTCGCTGCTACCATTCCCTCGTGCACAGTTTCAAAAGCCTCGGCTGTGGCATCTACGGTTTCTACCACTTGTGGCTGTGTTTCTTCTATAGTGTCTTTAAAATCATAGCTCTTAACAGCACTTACAAGATGTGTCTGCATTCGCTCACCCTTGTTTGCAATAGTAGAAACATAGCTGGATATCTGCACAGGAGTAAACATATTATCTAGCTGGCCAATGGACGACTGCACAACGTTGCCCGGTGTCCATGTGCCACCCAGTAGCTCTGTAAACTCTGGTGAAGATAGCCTACCCACTGCCTCTGGTATTTCTATTCCCGTTTTTTGTCCAAGCCCTAGCTGTAGCATATAGTCGTTCATGGTGTCTATACCCAACCGCCAGCCTGTTTCATAAAAATAAATATTACAGCTCTTTTGCAGTGCTGTTACAACATTTATAGGGCCATGGTTGTACATACAAGTAAAATTAACATCTGGGAAACGGCCATAAACATGTGTGCAGTTTATCGTTTCTGTAGCTGTCACAAGACCCTCTGCAAGCCCTGCAAGTGCCACACCACTCTTGAATATAGAACCCGGCCTGTATGCACCCATTGTGGCACGGTTAAGCAGTGGCTCTGGGGTTTGCTGGCTCAGCTCATCATAGTCCTCTAGGTATGTGGAAATATCATAAGATGGGTAGTTTGCCATCGCAAGTATCTCGCCTGTTTCCACCAGTTGCACTACCACAGCACCTGCATCTGCATCTTTACCACTCTCGTGCGTACGTGTGGGGTCTGCATTAAACATCGCTATAGTGTCTGCGAGAGCATCTTGGGTAACCATTTGCAACTGCATATCTAGTGTGAGCACTACTGTATTCCCAGGTATTGGGGCAACAGTATCCTCCATCTCTACCACCTTGCCATTAGCATCAAAAGTTACTATCCTCTCTCCAGGTGTCCCACGCAATACATCTTCATATGTGTACTCTATACCACTTTTGCCGATATACTCGTTATTTTTGTAGCCTGTTGGGTTGTCCGCAGACCACATAGCACCCTCTTCGCTCAGCTTGTCTACATCCTCTTTATATAATGGACCTGTTATGCCCAAAATATGCGGTGCTAGTGTTCCATCTACATACTCGCGCACTGGGCTTTCCATCATATCCACACCCGGTAGTCGGTAGGCGTTTGTCATTATAATATCGCGTGTGTGCTCACCTACATCGCTTGCAAACACATATATATTCTGGTGGCTGAACGCATTCTGCACCATCTCATAGCGTATTCCTGCTATCTTGCGCATAGTCAGTGCATCATATTCGCCTATTTTCTCATCTGTTTCGTCATCATATATTGCTATATCATAAAAAGTGGGGCTAGCCAGCCAATATAGGCACTCCTCTGCTGAGGCATATTCACCCACACCCAAGTCATTTTTCAGCTTAGCTACTTGTGCGTCCGTGCCTGTAAACTCAAAAGGCTGGGTAGTGCTTATCGGCAAGCTATCGTGCCACACATTGTCCATACTTTCCATTATGGCTATAAGCTCTACAAGTATCTCGTTTTCCTCGCCAAACGGTAGGAATGTCCTGTCTACAATAACATCGTACCCTACACGGTTTGTGGTGAACGGGTTGCCATATCTATCTACAATCTCTCCCCTTACCGCTGGTATGGAGCGTACTGCCACACTGCCCTTAGTGGCTAGGGATTTATAATAATCACCTTCTGCTAGCTGTATTATTGATAACTGCTGTACAAAGCCTATTATTATCAAAACAATAACTACACCAAAGGCACCGTACCTATATAAGTCTGTTTTCTTCATTTTGTTTTACCTCTTGACTGTGCCTGTTTAGCTATCGGTTTTGCACTATCCATTATAGCCTTTATCCGTTTTTCTGTATACTTGTTTATGCTACTAGCAATATAAAAAATTAGTGGTGCAACTATGGTAGTGTAGACTATAATATTTGTGTAAAACTCTAGGAAATACCACGCGCCTACACCTAGGTTTATGCTCATGGTAAACGAAAAACCCAGCCACTGCGAAAATAGTATAAACAAAAAGCTAAACACTGTGCTGTTTATTATAGTGGGGCGAATAAAGCTCTTGCAAAACACGCCCGTGAACATACAAAACACAAATAACAGCACTGTATAGTACCCAAAAACATAACTACTAAAAACATCGCACAATATCCCACAAAAACCGCCAAATATAGCCCCAGCTGTCTCTTTTTCTATAACTGCAACAGCTATAGCCATGGGTGCTACCCACAGTGCCTTAGCGCCAAAAAACACCAAGAAATCCGGCGTGTTCTGCACTACCATAAGCAGTATGGCAACCACTGTGTATGCTATATATTTTAGTACTGTAAATTTTGTATTACTCATATGCTACCCCTTGTGCACTGCCATTACTCCACTACTGCTTGCCCTGCATAGTCTTTTATTACTGTAACGCTTTTTATGCTATCTATATCTGTCACAGGCTCCATTATTCCATATAGTGACAAGCCAGAAACTTCGCTTTCCATATTCTTTACTGTGCCCACAACAAGCCCTGCTGGTAATGCACCACCAGCACCAGACGTGGTTATAATATCACCCACGGATATACCACTATCTCGTGATAAAAAGCTTAGCTGGAACTCATTGTTGCTAGCAAGTGCAACATCTCCATTAACAACGCCTGTGTCCAGAGTTCTGTTACTTATTACGCTAATATTGACAGCTGGGTCCAGCACTGTAGAAACCTCAGAGTAAGTAAAGCTTACATGTGTTACTATGCCCACTAGCCCCTCCGGTGTTATAACTGGGTCCCTCGGTGATACATCGTGATAGCTACCCACATTTATTATAAATGTGCCAAAGTTTGCATCTGGGCTCCTAGCTATAACCGTAGCTGGCTCAAACACAAAGTCTTCGTTACGCTCTTTTATCTCCAAAAACTCACGGAACTGCTCATTCTCTGTCTTTAATATATTGTACTCCACCAGTTGCTCTGTCAACAGCCTATTTTCTTCTTCCAGCCGTGCTATTTCTTCCTCCATCTCATATACATTGAAAAGAGGCTCTAAAGCACCACCAGTAGACTGGTTGATTATGGAGGAAAGCGTGGATAACGGAGAGAGCATAGCTCCAAAAATATTGGAAAACGCTGTAGCTGTTTCGCCCAGATATAGGCTATGCAGAAAAAAACCAACTAGCATACAAAAAATGCACGCAAGCACAGTAAATTTACGGCTACTAAAAAAATCTTTCATATCCACCCTCCTTTCCATATATTCTTAAAAAAACCCCCACCCTTTGCGGGTAAGGGGTAGTGTTGTTATTTCTTTATTTTTTTGATTATGTTTGCAAAGAGTAAACCGTACACCGATATTCCCAGTGTCGCTACTATTGTAGCTATTAGTTGTATAGCAATGTTGCTATCTGTAAGTGTCGATAAGTCCTGTGTGGCTATCAGCGTTGTCCTGTATGTTAAAAGCATAAGTAGTGATAGTACCATAAACGCAAACCCACAATAGAATGTTGCAAGTGATACTTCTATACGCTTTTTCACAAACATGCCTGACATAACAGCGCAAGCAAACGCTAATATGCCCAGTATAATAGCTATTACCAACATATCGTCACATCCGTTCTATCAATAGCCTTCCATCAGCATTGTAGCGTCGTACAGTCTTTGTGACTCCAGTATTTTGCCAGTGCCCAGCGCTACGCAGTCCAGTGGGTCATCTGCTATAGTTACAGGTATGCCTGTTTCCATAGCTATAATAGTATCAAGACCTCTAATATTTGCACCGCCACCAGCAAGCACGATACCCCTATCTACTATATCCGCAGATAGCTCAGGTGGTGTTTTTTCCAGTGTTGTGCGTACAGCGTCCAGTATCATGTGTATGGACTCTGCCATTGCTTCTCGTATTTCTTCTGGCCATACAGCAACTGTTTTTGGGAAACCGTCTAGCAAGTTACGGCCTGTTACGTCCATAGGTTGCTCGTCATCATACGGATACGCCGAGCCTATCTCTTTTTTTATCTGCTCTGCTGTGTGCTCACCTATTAGCAAGTTAAACTTTTTCTTAACATATGATATTATAGCCTTATCAAAGCTATCTCCTGCCACACGTACGGACTTTGCAGTAACTATGCCACCCATAGATATTACAGCGACCTCACTTGTGCCACCGCCGATATCTACTACCATGCTACCTATAGCTTCTGTCACTGGTAGTCCCACACCGATAGCCGCAGCCATTGGTTCTTCTACTATTACCACTTGCTTGCCACCAGCACGTATAGCAGCCTCGCGCACTGCTTTGCGCTCTACCGCTGTAACGCCACTTGGTATACAAATAATAACTCTGGGTTTCTTGAATAGCCCTTTTGCCTTTACACGGTCAATAAACATATTCAGCATACTAGCTGTAATGTCAAAATCTGCAATAACGCCGTCTTTTAGTGGACGAACAGCCATTACAGAGCCAGGTGTTCTGCCTATTAGGTCCTTAGCCTCTTTACCTACGTGTATAACTGCATCTGTACGTGTATCTACTGCTACTACAGATGGCTCACGCAAAATTATGCCTTTGCCTTTCATATATATAAGGGTATTTGCCGTACCCAAATCAATACCAATATCTTTTCGACCAAACATCTATATTATCTCCATTCCGACCCCAATAGCCATATATTTCAAATCATAATTACCCATTACTATTTTATCAGAGTTTTGCATTAAGTCAATCTTAACTTGCATAATTATCAAATAGTTTACATTTCAGATAGGCTACAAGGTGTTTTTTGCTGTTTTTTTTAGGTATTTACCCCAATTTCTTCCATTGCAAGCGCCAGTTGTGATATTGGTAGCCCCATAACGCTGAAATAATCCCCAGATATGCTCTCTACAAACAGCGAGCCACGCTCCTGTATTCCATATGCACCGGCTTTGTCCATTGGCTCACCACTTGCTATGTATTCGTTTATTTTACTGTCACTAAGCGGTAAAAATTTCACCTGTGTTGCGTTGTGAAACACCTTGCTAGTATTTGCAGTGACAACTGCCACGCCAGTATACACAGTATGTATTTTCCCCGATATTTTCCTTAGCATACGTCGTGCATCTTGCTCGTTTGTCGGCTTGCCCAGTATCTCTCCATCACAGACCACTATGGTATCTGCACCTATAACACAGCTGTTTTTATGCTGTGAGTGTATGTCATCAGCTTTTTGATGTGCCAGCATCTCTACCACGGTATGTGGCGGTGTCCCCTCTGCAAAGGTTTCTTCTTTTTCCGATGGTATCACCGAGAAATCCTTTGTTATTTTAGCCAGTAGCTCCACCCTGCGTGGTGATTTGCTCGCAAGAATAATTTCCATTTATATGATATGCTCCTTTTGCTATAAATATAATCGCAAGCTTACTACGCCTTGCCTGTAGAACCAAATCCGCCCTCGCCACGCTGAGAGTCCTCAAGTTCCTGCACTATCTCAAGTGTGGGTGTAAGCACTGGTGTTATTACCATCTGTGCTATGCGCTCACCTGGTTGTATGGTATACCCAGCAGTTTTGTGGCAGGTAAGACCCACCTTTATTTCTCCCCTATAATCACTGTCTATTAGTCCCACAGCATTTGCTGGCGCTACACCATATTTTATGCCTAGCCCACTTCTCGCCATTATCAGCGCTGCTGTTCCTTTCGGTAGCTCTATGGCTATACCTGTTGGCACAAGCACCACTTCGCCCATTTTCACTTCTACTGGCTCATCTATCAGTGCCACAAGGTCATACCCTGCGCTACCGTCCGTTGCAAGCTTAGGCGCAACTGCCTGCTCACTCATTAATTTTATATTCAGCTTATCCATTTGTGCTCCTTTGATAATATGTTTTTATTTCTACTCCTGTGATTACCCTGTACTAGGTGACTAAATTTTGTTTTGGGGGTGGGTTAAGCTATATATTGAAGTAAAAACCTACTCCCTAGACAGCAACAGCAAAAAACTACCTCACGGAGTAGGTATAAGTGGGTTAGGGTTCGGCTGTACATCTATATCAGTACGCTCCTGCTCCACAAGCTTTGCAACTATAGCATACCTGTGATTATCAGTTTGATTGATATCATATCTATATGAACATGCAGAAAGTGTTAGCAGCTTGTCTTGCTCTGTTACTGCTTCACCATCAAATATATACTCGTTTCTTGCCTGTATATCGCTGAGATACTGTGCAAACCCAGTACTTGAGGGCGCTGGGTTTATATAATGAAAATCTATATGGGTGTGAAATACTGCAAATATCTCAAATATAAGCTCCTCTTCACCCACTGTTAGGTAAATGTATGGGTTTTCCCTGACAAAATCTATATCCATATACTTGAATAACTGTGAAAACTTGTTGCCATCTGGGTCTTCTTCTACGGAAGAATGACCGTATATCACAGTGTTTTGTGCTAGCTGATTTGGAGCTGATAAATCTGAGTAGAAATCCGCAAAATATGCACCCCAGATACTTTCTTCTTTTTTCTCATTATGTTTTAGATAATACTCATTGTCATCGCTCTGCATTACCTGTGCATTTATGTCAGTTCCTGTAGCATTTAGCCATGCAACGGTGTCTGGGTTCTCTGCTACCGCATTTTGTAGCGATATAACAGATGGCGCTAGTGTTTTTTCCTCCGATATGCTCTGTGGTACATCAGATACCGACACCACAGATACCGAAGATACTAAAGACGAGCTTGAGCTCACAGGCACTTCTTCGCTACCTGTAAAAAGGCTCACCACGCCCACTATTACGCCGACTATTAACATAATTAATATCAGCACTGCCACTGTAAACCTTTTTACATCTATGTTGTATCTACCTATTATCATATA
>CAYJFF010000077.1:0-14014 GCA_964369345.1 uncultured Oscillospiraceae bacterium | reverse complement strand
TGTTATATTGGCGCAGTATTATTGTTCTTTCTACCAACAATGTACATTTTGTATAATAGGTGCATAAACCCATAAGTTTTGATTTGTTAATAAAAAATGAACAGCGTTTTTTGTGCATTTACTATATAAAATTTACACAACAAAATAGTAACATTATACATTTTTGTTGTCTTGCGGAAAATTCGTGTCTGTGGTAGTATGAGCCCATAGTTAGGAACGACCACTACATAGTGTCTTCCAAAAACTACACTGGGGGCGAGACAAGTATTTTCACCCAAACCAAAATAAAATTATGAGGAGAGAAATTATGATTAAGAAAAGAGTTCTACCTTTACTTCTTGCAGTTGCAATTCTAGCTGGTTGTGGCACTTCCAGTACATCTACACCTAGTAGCTCACAGCCAACTGCTTCTACTTCTTCCCAAACATCTACAGCAGATGAGCCACCTGTAACTATGGAATGGCTACTTGGCTCAAACAATGTTACCGTAGATGATAACGGTGAAATTGTTCTGTATATCGAAGATAAGTTCAACATAGACCTAAAAGCTTGGGAGCTAGACAGCAATAAGTATAACGAACAACTTGCTGCGCGTATTGCTGGTGGTGAAATGCCAGACGTTATCCGTCTAAGCGATATGTCTATAGTTGCACAGTTTATCGAGGGTGGTGTTATCCCAGAGCTACCTATAGAAATGATAAAAGAAAAAGCACCTACTTATTATGAGGCTGTAAAAAAATATGATGATGGCTCTTTCTGGACACAGCTAGTATATGAGGGTAAAAACTATGGTGTTGCACAGCCAATGGCAGTAAACCCATTTGCAGTATACTGGAGACAGGACTGGCTAGACGCTGTAGGCAAAGAAGTTCCAACTACTCTAGAAGAATATGAAGATGTTCTTACTGCATTTGTAAACGATGACCCAGACGGCAACGGTGTGGCTGACACAGCAGGCATAGCAGAGCGTAGCTTCGCAAACGTATTCGGCGCTTTTGGCTTGCGTATTGTTACTGGTGGTAACACTGGTCTAAAAATCGAGGAGCTACAACTAGGCGATGACAACGTTCCTTTCTTCCCATCTATCCGCCCAGAGGCTAAAGATGCACTAGAAGTTTTGGCAAGATGGTATGAAATGGGAATTTTGGATAAAGAATTCATCACAGGTGAGAACCACGGTGGCTACATCTGGCTATCCCACTCATTTATGAATGGTAGAATAGGCTCTACTTCTGCACAAGTTTCTCACTATTTCTCTGGCCCAGATTTCTCAGACCCTGATAACCATGCTGTATGCGCACAAGAGTTTTTTGCAATCAACCCTAATGCAGAAATTACTATCGGCCCTGCTATGGTAGGCCCTGATGGACATTCTGGAACAGAAGCTTGGGCAAAATATGGCGCACTTACATTCCTAACTGCAAAAGCATGGGAAGACCCACGCAAAGTTGATGCATTCTTTGAGATGCTAGAAGCAAGCTACAGCGACCCTAACTATGAGTATGCGCTAATGGTTGGCTATGGTATTGAGGATAAACACTGGGAAATGACAGACCGTGGCCCCATAAGGCTTGTTGATGGTGATGAAGCTCGTAAAGCTGGCATAATGAATGTAAACTTTGGCTCTTTTATGGACCTAGAGCTAGCTACAAAAGGCCCAACACTTGAGTTCCAAAAAGAGATGGCACCACATGGCTACTACCGTTACAACGCACCTGCTACTCCTGAGTACACATCTACAATATCCACACTGGATTCATTGACAGAGCAAGCTTACTTTGATATCATCACTGGTCAAAAACCACTGGATTATTTTGATACTTATGTAGAAGAATTTATCGCTGCTGGCGGACTAGAAGTAGAAAAGAGTATACAAGATGAATACGCTGCAAGACTAGCAGCAGTAGGCTGATATTTATAAACAAAGTGGAGCTATCTGCTAAGCCAAGGATAGCTCCATTATACTAGAAGCTATTAATACCTATTGGAGGTAATCTGATGATTGCAAAAAAAGAAAAAGCACTGGAAACTCTAACAAAGAAAAAAAGTTTTTTAACCAACCTACGTCTACACAAAGAATATTACCTTATGCTTATACCTGGGCTACTATTTTTCTTGGTTTTCTCATATGGTCCCATGTATGGTCTTGTAATTGCATTTCAGGATTACTACCCACTAAAAGGTATTGCCGAGAGTGAGTTTGTAGGGCTAAAGCATTTCGAGGCTTTGTTTACAAACCCTTTCTTTGGCGACGTACTAGCAAATACTATCATAATAAGCATCTACAAACTACTTGTTTGTTTCCCTGCACCCATTATACTATGTTTGGCACTGAACGAGATAGGCAACCTTAAATTCAAGAAAATAGTACAGTCTATTTCTTATCTACCACACTTTATCTCTTGGGTAATAGTATCTGGCGTTATCATGGAGTTTCTGTCACCGTCACGTGGTTTCATCAATGTAATAATAACCTCGCTAGGTGGCGAATCCATTTTCTTCATAGCAGACCCAAAATACTTCCGTTCCGTGCTTGTACTATCCGATATGTGGAAAACTGTTGGTTGGGGCTCTATTGTATACCTAGCTGCGGTAACAGGCATAGACCCATCACTCTACGAGGCTGCATCTATAGATGGCGCAGGCAGAGTGAGAAAGATACTGAGCATTACACTACCAGCACTTATCCCTATTATCACTGTTATGTGTATTATGGAGTCTGGTAAGATACTTAACGATAGTTTCCAACAGGTGTACAACCTGCTAACACCCACCACCATGGGCGTAGGCGATGTAATATCCACATTTGTATACCGTATGGGTATTGAAAAAATGCAATTTAGCTTCTCTACTGCTGTGGGATTATTCAAGAATATTATATCCTTTGCGCTAGTTATGTTAACAAACTATATTGCACGTAAGACCAGCGATTACGCTTTGTGGTAAGGAGGAGTTAGTTATTATGAGCGGAAAAAAGTATAAAAGAAACCTCGAGGACTGGGGAGTGGACATATTCTCATACACTATTGTCACTTTCCTTGCCATAATGATAGTCCTACCATTTATGCAAGTTATTACTATATCTATGAGTCCCTCACACGTTGTAAACTCTTTTGGACTACATATATTCCCTACAGAATTTGACTTTTCTGGTTATCGTACCATACTAGCAGACCCACTATTCCTTAACAGCTACCTAGTGACAATAGCAAGGACCGTTATCGGCACTGCTGCAAGTGTTCTTGTTACTGTGCTTACAGCTTATCCACTAGCAAAACGTAATCTGCCATATCGCCGTGGTATAATGATGTTTATTGTTTTTACCATGTATTTCTCTGGTGGTCTTATCCCATCATACTTGCTGATAAAAGGGCTTGGGCTTATGAATAACTTCCTTGTGTACATTCTGCCCATGCTTGTTACTGGTTTTGCTCTTATCATCACCAGGAACTTCTTTATGAATATACCTGACTCGCTAGAAGAAGCTGCAAAAATTGATGGTGCATCTAATATGAAAATCCTATTTTCTGTGTATCTACCCATTTCTGTGCCTGTTTGTGCTACTATCTCATTGTGGTACGCAGTTTCTCAGTGGAATGCATGGATGGACAATATGCTGTATGTTACTAATGAGAAACTATATGTAGTACAGTATGTTTTGCAGAAAATACTGGCTAGTGGCCAAATAGATGAAAATATGGATATATCAGAAGTTGTTATCCATACCGAAACTATGAAAATGTCTGCACTTGTTCTTACACTTATCCCTATAGTAAGCGTGTACCCATTCTTGCAAAAATATTTTGTAAAGGGCATGACACTGGGCTCAGTAAAAGAATAATATTTACCACTACTATAAACAAAACATAATATCGGTATTTCTAAAAGCAAATATTGGGGTGCTCTATCTGGTTGTGCAAGAATTTTGGTGACTAAATTTTTGTGCTATCGGGTAGGGCTGACCCCTTATTATTGTTTATGTAAATTTAGTTTGACAAAAACAGCTTTTTGCAATAGAATTAGTATATCTTTTGATGAATTTTACAAAAAAGGAGTGGAAACAATGAGCGATACTATGAAAAAAAGTTCGGATAAGCCATTATTAAAGCAAAAACGATATCGCACACTGTTTATCTCACTTATCATTGTCAATTTAATATTTGCTATTATTATGTCCATATTCAGCTATCTTTTCTACTATAGTGCATCTAGGCAGAATATGCAGAAGAGTTTTGAGGACTACCAGATAAAAATACAGGGCGAGTCACTCTCTACAATAGACACCTTTGTTTTTCAGCGCCTTATGGATATTCCTATAGCATATTTCAAGCCTTTGTCTGTAGAAAACTCGCTACTATATCCACAGTTTGCCAATGTCCACAACGACTACAGCATAATAAAAGAGATGAGCGCAAACCTACAAACCATAACACAGTCATACTCGTTTGTGAGCAATGTAGATATCTATTACAAAGCCTCAAATGTCGCTATAACATCTAGTAATAACTTTCACTTTGATATAAAAGGCGAGGAGATAGACACATTTTTACCATGGTATTCGCAGTATATAGCCACATCTAGCGCATATACTTTTCTTCCATATGATGCCAACTCGTACCCTACAAGCGATAAATATATTACCTTTGTTATGAAAGTTGGTTCTATTGCCATTGATGACCCACCTATTTATATAGCACTACATATAGACCCTAAAAATCTAACACCATATATCGATATGGATAATGGGCTTTTTGTAATGTCTAGGACAAGTGGTGATGTAATCTATGCAAGTAGTAATGATATGATACCTGTTATGTCTGATAGTTATAGTAATTTTAGCGAGCTGGACACATCTCTACAGGCAAATAACGAGCTAGTAAAAATCCACTATCAAAGCAATCTCCTAGACCTTGACTACTATTACTATGTTCCATATGATATTTTCTTCCAGAAATACGACCCAGATACATCTTTCCTTATGAATAGCTATATCGCCCTGCTTTCATTCAATGTTATATCCATACTCATAATCACTGTTATAGCAGATAGGCGTTATAACAAAAAAGTAAAAGCATCTCTAAAGACTACAGGCATAGACCTAGATAGTAGCACCGGTGTAGAAACCTCGCTGGAAATGGTAAGAGAAAAAATAACTGCACTGGAGAATATAGCAGAGTTTTCCGAGGCTATTATACGCAGAAACGTCATCAGGTCGTTGATTTTGGGCAGGAACGCAGGCGAGGAGTACGAAAAAATCCACCAGCATTTCAAGCACAAAAACGTAGCTTGTATACTAGCAGATATAAGTAAGCAAAAATTTGCAACTATTAATATGAGTGAAATACAGCGACAGATGGAAAAAATGTCCGTGGTGCCTTGCCAGCTTTTTGTTACATCTATGGAGATAAACCGCTTGCTAGTAATTGCACTCTTTGACAGCACAAACAAGGATACTATCATTGCACAGGTGGCAGATGCTCTGCTAGCTTTTGACCCAGATTGCAAGCTTGCCACTGGTGAAACACAGCCAGTAGGCAGGGATACTTTCCACACTGCGTACCAGACTGCACTGCACACAAAGAGCTACAGGTATATCTTCCCACATACAAACCACCTAGACTACCACGCGCTAGCTATTAGCCACCGTAATGATAAGGGTAGTTTCATAAAGATATTTGCAAATATAGAAAAGTCACTGACTTCTATGAATTATATCGACTTCAAGTGGAATGTATCTGCACTTATAGACACACTAAAAAACGGCAACTACACTATAGAATATTGCCATATTATACTGCGTGACCTAATAAGCCTGTTTAATAACCATGTGCAGAAAAACAATTTTGATACTATGGTTATATTTGGCTATGACTTGCACAAACACCAAAAACACATACAGGATATAGACGAGTACCAAGACCTGATATGTGAGCTATGCGAGGTATATTTACAGAATATTCGCCAGCGTGATAACACAATAGATACAGAGCTAAAACAACAGCTAATCGACTATATTTCAAGCAACCTACTCAACGATATCTCTCTTGAAGTAATGTCCGACGTGTTTGGAATGCGCTCTGACACGCTAAGCCGAACCTGTAAGCAATTACTGGGGCAGAGCTATATCGAGTATGTGCGTGACCTTAAACTAAAGAAAAGCATAGAGCTAATACAGGACGGTATGCCGATAAAAGACGTGGGTGAAAAGCTCGGGTATAATTCCACCCAGTATTTTATCAAGATTTTCAAGGCACGCTATGGTGCAACCCCATACCAGTACTATAAAAACCAGCCAAACGAGGCTGAAAAGTAGCTTTATACAAAATCTTCTCTCATAGGTGTGAAGAAATCTACAAGTATGCCTTTTTCTACACAGACACAGCCATGCACCACAGAGTTTTGTTTAAGTAGTGTGTCGCCTTTTCTCACTGTCTTGGTTACATCACCTATAGTGAACTCAAACACACCCTCTGCAACATATGTTATCTGTGTGTGTGGGTGGCTATGTAACGCACCTACTGCGCCAGCCTCAAAAGTATTTTCTACACACATCATTTCATCACAATAGGCAAGCACTCGTCGCTCTATACCCTCAGATGCGACCTGCTTGTCTATTGTTTTGTGTTCTACCCATTGTCCGCCCTTTGTTGATAATGCCATTTCTTTTCTCCATTCCGCCAAGCAGTAGCTTTTTGCTCACTGTCGGCATTAAAATTTTATTATAGGTTTATACCACTGTGTATTTTATGTATGATTTTGCAGTTTCGCCCACAGCTACTATTTGCAGATTTGCCTCTGCCACGTAGCCGTTATTGTGCATGTTGTGGCAGTCTGTAGAAGATGTTTGGTTTTCTACGCAAAACCAGCCTTTGTTTTTGGGTGTATATATAACCATTTTCCCAAACTCATTGCTAGCTGTTAGGTTTATTTTTTTGCCTATCTCTGGGTAGTGAATAGTAGCTATAGGTGGCAACTGCATACTAAACACATGGTCTAGCTCTTGCTGTTCTACCGACATTTTTTCACCACTTGTTATACCCAGCGTTTCCAGCTCGCACATATTGCCTGTGGGGTATTTTTCGTCAGTCATCTCCATAACGCTACTAGCATTGGTGCTTATAAAGCTCTCGCCATGTTTGCAAAAAAACGGATGTAGAGCAAGGCTATACGGAACACTCTGCTCGCCTGTGTTTTCCACGCTAAACTCCCAGTGCAGTGAGCTTTCTGTTATGCGCAGTGTAACCGAGAACACAGACGCAAAAGGAAAATCTACATATAGCTTGCTATCTTTATCATAGCTCGCCTTTGCAGTCACGCTAACGCCGTCAGCCCTAACATCAACCTCTACAGGCTCAAAATTATGGTAGCGTAGGGCGCCATGCATAGTGGCATTAAACTCCTCACCCTCATACACAAACTTATCATTTTTTATGCGATTAGGTGTGGGGTATAGTATCGGCACGCCATAGGTAGCGCCATTTTTTGCCCTAGCCAAATCACAGTCAATGTAATCTACACCACCAACTGCCCACTTCTCTATAGTAAAACCTCGCTCTATATTGATATGTAGCATTAGGCAAGTATCACTATTTGCTATTTGCAGTAGTTTTCTATCATCACAATATATATATTCTACTGTATACATCTCGTACTCCTTTTTGTGGTATTATTAAGAAAAAAACCTGTTGCTTGTGCCAAATTATGTCAACATAACTATTAATGTACAGTATACTCCAAAACAGCTTATAAATCAACTTTTGATTGTGAATTTCTATAGTTAAATTAGATAATAATTAAGCGATTTATTTTCTAATTACAAATGTTGTAAAGCACATTTTTTTATGATATAATACTTTGATTTACAAAAAAGAAAGGAATAAGTATATGGATAGCAAGCAAACAAACACGCAAGTACACGATAACGATTTTTCTATGTCCGCAGTTCCGAATAGCGCCAAGAAAGGCTTTTTTAGTCTTTTTGTGGTAATGCTAGGTTTCACTTTTTTCTCTGCAAGTATGACAACAGGAGGTAATTTGGGTCTGGGGCTAAATCTGCAAGATTTTATACTAGCTATAGTTTTTGGTAGTATAATTCTTGGTACTTACACAGCTCTTTTGGCATATATCTCTAGTAAGACAAGCCTAAATATCGACCTTATGGCTAGGCATGCTTTTGGTAATAAAGGCTCCTACCTACCGTCTGCGCTAATCATTTTTACACAAACTGGCTGGTTTGGTGTCGGTGTTGCTATGTTTGCAATCCCTGTTTCGTCACTACTGGGGATAAATGCATATATTTTCATAGCTGTTTCTGGTATCGCCATGACGCTAACAGCATATTACGGCATAAAAGGACTTGCGCTCATCAGTGCTATTTCTGTCCCGCTAATTGCAGTTCTGGGTATAGTATCTATGAGCATGGCAATTACAGAAACTGGCGGTATCCAAAATGTATTTAGCCAAACACCTGCAAATCCAATCAGCTTTGTAACTGCACTAACTCTAGTTGTTGGTAGCTTTGTGTCCGGTGGTACTGCAACACCAAACTTTACAAGGTTTGCAAAAAGCCCTGCAATAGCTGTGAGCACAACTGCTATCGCATTTACACTGGGCAACTCGCTTATGTTCCTGTTTGGTGCTGTTGGTGGCGCTGTGACAGGCGTGCCAGATATTTTTGACATAATGATAGCACAGGGGCTTGTAATCTTTGGTATTGTAGTTTTGCTACTAAATATCTGGACAACTAACAACAACGCGCTGTACTCTGCGGGTCTTGGTCTATCCAATATCACTGGCAAGAAAAGTAGCACAATGACGCTCTTTGCAGGTATCTTGGGCACAGTTTCTGCTATGTGGCTATATAATAATTTCGTAGGTTTTTTAACCTTCCTCGGCTCCTCTCTGCCTGCTATTGGCGCTATTATTATTCTGGATTACTTCATGAATAAAAAAGCATATGTCCTAGCCAGTGGCGAAAAAGAGTTTAGGATAAGCGCTATTGGTGGTGTTATCGTTGGCGTTATAGTGGGGCTTGTGCTACCTGTGGGTATTCCATCTATAAATGCAATGGTATCTGCTTGCATAGTTCACTTTGCGCTAAGCAAACTAAACAAGTAACAATAACATACGGGAGGACAAAAATGCTAATAAAAAATATATTTATAGAGAACCAAGCAACTGCGACTGATATAAGAGTAGAAAATGGCAAGTTTACTGAAATCGGCGAGAATATAGCACCTATTAGTGGCGAAGAAATGCTGGACTGCACAAATAAAATGATTATGCCACCATTTATAGAGAGCCATGTGCATTTGGATACATGCCTCACTGCTGGCGACCCAGTGTGGAATATGAGTGGCACGCTTTTCGAGGGTATCGAGTGTTGGTCTAAGAGAAAAGAAAAGCTGACAAAAGAAGATGTAAAAGAGCGTGTGCACCAAGCTGTTAGAATGCAGATATCAAATGGCATACAGCATATCAGGACACATGTAGATGTTACCGACCCCAAGCTTATTGCTATGGAAGCTATGATTGAGCTAAGGCAGGAGCTAAAAGAATTTGTTGATATCCAGATAGTTGCGTTCCCACAAGAGGGCATACTCAGCTACCCAAATGGCAAGGAGCTACTAGAAAATTCCATAAAGATGGGTGCAGATGTTGTGGGTGCAATACCACATTTTGAGTTCACTCGTGAATACTCAGTAGAGAGCCTTAACTACTGTGTAGAGCTTGCAGTTAAGTACAATAAGCTAGTAGATGTGCACTGTGATGAGATTGACGACCCAGAGGCAAAAGGGCTAGAAACTCTTGCTTGTAGGGCGTTAGAAAGTGGGCTGAAAAACAGGGTTACTGCCAGCCACACCACAGCTATGCACAGCTATAACAACGCATATACATCAAAGCTATTTAGGCTACTTGCTATGAGTGACATCAACTTTGTTGCAAACCCACTGGTAAATACACATTTGCAAGGTAGGTTCGACACATACCCCAAAAGACGTGGTGTGACAAGGGTTAAAGAGCTGCTGGCTAACGGTAACAATGTTTCTTTTGGGCACGATGATATTTTTGACCCCTGGTATCCACTGGGTGATGGAAATATGAGAGATGTGGTGCATATGGGACTTCATGTTTGCCAGATGATGGGTTATGAAGAAATCCTAAACAGCTACAAGCTCATCACCCACAATGCTGCTAAAACACTTAATATCGCCGATGACTATGGTATCAAGGTTGGGAACAGCGCTAATTTCTTGATTTTTGATGCTGATAATTTCTATAATGCACTTAATAAAAAGAGCGAGATACTATACCAATATAGAAACGGTAAGCTACTTACCAAGAGTATCCCCAGCCAGCGAGAAATATATATTTAGCGCTGGGTTATAAGTCTAAACAATCTATACATCTATTTAAAAGCTGTACCAAGTTTTATGCTCGGTACAGCTTTTTCATATCAGCTCACATTATACATATTTTACATTGTGCTAATTTATATAATAAAATTTGGTATAATCACCTAATCATTTATTTATTAATGCCTATTTTCAATCTTATTTTTAGGTTAATTCGTCTTTTTCATTTAGTCAATATTAACACCTATAGAGCACTGCATTTGTTAGGTTTTTCTGACAAGTAAATATTCTCTCAGAGCAATAATCAATTGCCACTTTACAGCACCACCATTCACGTATATAATTACCTCATGCCCACTTTTTATATTGCTGTGGGTATATAAAAATAAAGTGACTTACACAGGAGGCACTATGTTTCAATATGAGTTTTTTATTGCGAGTTCTTTAGAAAAAGTGTTTGCAGATGAGCGACCAAAACAGCTATCACAAAGCTGCATAACAGCACTAAGAGGTGACACGGTGCGTTTTCAGCTAATACACACCCTACACGAAACTGCAATGCCGATAGCAACAAGAAAATTTTGCATATCCATAGAGGGTGCACCAAACGGATATACTATGAGAAAAGTAGAGCTCGTCCCCTCCAATGTGCCTGGGTATAGTGTAGATACAAATTATCTGCGTAGCACACCGGGTATGTACCCAGACCTACTACTGCCATTTGATGGTATCATAAGACCAATATGCAGCCAATATAGGTCGGTGTTTATTGATGTGCCCATACAGACCGCACCAGCAGGGGAGTATCGCATATCAATAAAAGTAAAACTACTAGAGGGTGATGAGGTTTCTGACGAGATATGTTATGAACAGGAGCTAACTATAAAAGTAGCAAATGCCTCCCTGCCAAAATCCGATATTATGCACACAGAGTGGCTATATACAGACTGCCTTGCAAACTACTATAATGTAGAAGTGTTCTCGGAGAAACACTGGCAGTATATAGAAAACTTTGTTAAGTATGCAACAGATGAATGCTGTATAAACATGTTGTACACGCCTATATTCACCCCACCGCTAGATACGCAGATAGGTGGCGAGCGCCTGACAACGCAGCTTGTTAAGGTGACAAAAACAGGTGATAGCTATATGTTCGACTTCGAGCTACTTGCACGCTGGTGCGATATGGTGGATAAATATAATATAGAGTTTATAGAGATATCGCATTTATTCACACAGTGGGGTGCAACTGCAACGCCCAAAATAGTAGCAGATGTTGATGGCGTACAGCAGAAAATTTTTGGCTGGCACGTCCCAGCTACAGACCCAGCATATGAGCAGTTTTTGTACTGTTTTATACCCCAGTTACTGTCTTTTTTTGCACAGAGAGGCTATAATAAAAATAAACTCATCTTCCATGTGTCCGATGAGCCTAGAAAATATAATATTGATGCATATATGGCTGCAAAAGCAGTACTAAAAGATATGCTAAAAGGCTATACCGTAATGGACGCTCTGAGTGATGTGGAGCTTTATAAAAGTGGTGCTGTGGACCTGCCTGTGCCATCAAACAACCACATAGAAGACTTTGTGGATTTGGAGCTTGAGAGCCGCTGGGTGTATTACTGTATATCACAGAAACTACATGTACCCAACCGTTTTTTCTCCATGCCCAGCTCTCGCAACAGGATAATGGGTGTGCTAATGTATCTGTACAAAATTGATGGATTTTTGCACTGGGGCTATAATTTCTACAACTCGCAGTTCTCTATCAAGCCTATAAACCCATTTATAAACACAGATTCTGATATGGGATTTAGCTCTGGCGACCCATTCTTAGTATACCCTGGCGAAGATGGCGAGGTTTTGGGCAGTCTGCGCTCTGCTGTGTTGCGAGAGGCGTTTGATGACTGCTCTGCACTAAAATTGCTAGAGAGCTTGACCGACCGTGACACTGTAGTAGAGCTTATACACAGTGGGCTAAACTACAAAATATCATTCGTACAGTACCCCATGTCATCTCGTTACTTGCTAAGTTTGCGAGAAGAAGTAAACAGGCATATACTATCTATCACAGGCTGATGTCTATATATGAGCTAAAAGGAGAATGAATATGTCAAAAGGAAGCTTTGGCGGTAACAAAAAGAAAAACATCATATGGGTTATAACGGACCAAATGCGTGCACAAGCTATGGGCTTTATGGGTGACCCAAATGTGCGTACACCAAACCTTGATAATATGGCGAGAGAGGGTGTTGCTTTTACATCTGCTATCTCTGGTGCGCCTTGGTGCTGTCCTTTTAGGGGCGCTTTGCTTACTGGGCAGTACCCCCATGTTAATGGCGTAGTCAAGACACCCATGCAGCTATCTCCCTCTGCAAAGACTATAGTATCACCCTTAAAAGACAATGGCTACCACACCGCTTGGGTAGGTAAATGGCACCTAGATGGTTCCAACCATGTCACGCATTATGTACCCCCAGAGAACCGTGCTGGATTTGACTATTTTATGGGTTATGAGAATAACAATAACCAGAACGAGTCTTATGTTTTTGGTAATGATTGCGAAGAATTTACCAGAATACGTGGTTATGAAACAGATGCGCTTAACGATATTTTCATTAACCACATACGTGCACACGTGGGTGATGATGAGGAATATCAGCCGTTCTTCGCTGTTTTGTCCATACAACCACCACACACACCATATGTGACACCATATGATGAAACTGGCACTGCAAAATACTATAAAAATCCGCATGACATTAAGCTCCGTGCGAATGTCCCACCTGGGAAGTGGGCGGACGAAGCTAAGTTTACACTGGCTGGTTACTATGGAATGATAGAGAACATAGATGCAAATATAGGTAAGCTACGGAGAAGTTTGCAAGATATGGGTATCGATAGGGATACCTACATAATGTTTATGTCCGACCACGGTGATATGCATGGCTCACATGGGCAATCGCAGAAGTCTACACCATGGGAAGAAAGTATTCGTATACCGTTCATTGTGAGCTCTGTTGGCAGTAATTATCATATGAAATCTGGTGACAGCAAAGCACTTATAAACCACGTAGATATCGCGCCCACCACTCTGGGGCTATGCGGTATCGATGTCCCAGAAACTATGCAGGGGTACGACTATTCTTCGCTGTGTCTAAAGACAGACGATGCGTCGTATAAGCAAAACCCAGCTGAAATTCCACAGAGTGCATACCTGCAACAGATAGTAAGAAAGCGACACCCACACAGTATCAACAAGCAGTGGCGCGCTGTTGTAACAATGGACGGCTATAAGTATGTGTGTTTCCCAAATACAGATGCCATGTTATTTAACTTAAACGAGGACCCATACGAAATGGCAAATATTTGCTTCGACCAATGTTATTATGAGGAAAAAGTGCGACTGCACAAGATTTTGCAACAATATATCATAGATTTGGAAGATGACTTTGAGCTACCAGATATAGATATAATATAATTCTCACCTTGAAAAAAACAATAATCATCACTTTTTAGAGAGCTGGTTTGCAAAAATCAACTCTCTTTTTTTGCGACACAAAAAATTTCTATCTTCTGGACCTATCTCCGCCACCTCTGCCCTGTGATATTTCTACAGGATTTCCATTCTCGTCTGTTACAGTTCCACCAGTAAC
>CAYJFF010000076.1:0-14444 GCA_964369345.1 uncultured Oscillospiraceae bacterium | reverse complement strand
AAAAAAGCCCTAGATAGCTCAATAAACTATCTAGGGCGAATAAAAATCCGTGGTACCACCTAAATTCAGAAAAAATCTGCACTCAAAACTCCATATAACGGTGGAAACCGATGTGCTTATAAATTCACACATAGCTCAAAGATGGGTTCAGCATAGCATTGTTAGGGCTCGCACCAACCGCCCACTCTCTGGAACAATAACATCACTTACTATTTCTTATCATAGCCTTGATAAAAATATTCTTCTTTGACATAATTCTAGCACACAGATTATATTTTGTCAACCAGCAGACACATAGTTTAGGAAGGAGCAATGTCACAATTTTATGATTTACATTGTGCAAGCGTTTTTCGTTCTAGCTATGCTTTCTTATTCTATAAGAGGTAGAGTAATCAGCGAAACAGCTACGATAACAGCAAAAGCCAACAAAATTCCACCACTAAACTTTGTAGAGTCTACAAATAGGTCAAATTTTTTAAAAAAGTTACTGTCATCTGTGTATGCACTTTCTTTATTGCGTATATTTTTTATAAAATTAATAATGAGAACCACCACCATAACAGGAAAAACAGGTATTATAGCTGAAAAAACGCTTAAGTATACAAGGAGGCTCTCAAACACAGCCTCCCAACCATATGAAGTGGAAAGAATAAAAGAAAACCCAGTTGAGTATGACATAACACCCATAAATACCCACAGAAAAAAGAGTAGTAGCGATATGTAATATAGTATTTTTAGCGTAACGCGTAAAAAAGTTTTGATATACAACACCTCTCATTCTTGGTTAGATTAAAAGCTCTGTGTAAATTTTTTTGTCTTTGTCAGTAAAAACGTTGAACACCACCTGCCCAATGCCACTATCGTTTTGTAGAAAATCTGTCACAGTCCTCACTGCTACCTCTGCGGCTTCTTGCTGAGGGAAAGAAAAAACACCAGTAGATATACAGCAAAAAGCAATTGACTTAATACCATTCTGTGACGCGAGCTGTAAACAAGACTGGTAGCAATTAGCTAGCAAATCTTTATCACGCTGAGTTAGCTCGCCAGAAATAATAGGCCCCACCGTGTGCAGAACATAGTCACAGGGGAGGTTGTATGCAGATGTGATTTTTGCTTGTCCAGTTGCCTCATCATGTCCCTGTACTCCCATAATTTCATCACATGCAAGGCGTAGTTGAACACCAGCAAGTGTGTGAATTATATTGTCAATACAGGCGTGACAAGGTTGAAAGCACCCAAGCAAAGCACTGTTTGCAGCGTTGACAATTGCGCCAATCTTTAGCCTAGTAATATCGCCCTGCCACAGATATAGCTTGCTATTATGGCTAGTGGGTGATAAATCAGCTGTATCTACTATGCCATTATCTGCTATTTCTGCTTGTAGATAGGTGTCCTGTATATCAAGAAAGTCGCTACTTATTGGTGTTGCTGGGCGAACGTTGAACAATGAGCGTAGCAGTTGCTTTTGCTCGGTGGCACTCTGTGGTATCTCTACTTTGGCGTATCGTGGGTTTTCTGCTAATAGGTGTTTTATCAAATAAAGTCGCTGTTCTTCTCTTGTCATAATATACCCCGTCCTAGTACTCTATGCTCTCACGTGCGCAGATACCTTGTTGGTAGGGGTGACGCCTGAGAACCATTTCTGTGATATAGTCAGCTTTTTCTAGCATAAAATCCTGTGGGTTGCGCCCAGTCATTATAATTTCTTGGTGACTGGGTTTGTTATCCAGTAGCTGCCTGACTTGCTCAATGTCGATGCTTTCGTTTTTGCAAGCCGCACAAACTTCATCAAGTATAAGTATATCACCGTCAAATGCACGTGCCTTTGCTAGGTGCTCATTATGCAGTGACAGTGTAGCAGACTTTTGCTCGTCCGACATAGATGAGAAAAAACAATCAGCAACCATGCCAGCAACCACGGTTACGTTTGGTTGTTGTGATAGCATTTTTATCTCGCCAGATGTACCATCTTTTAGGAACTGCACCACCATAATGCGCTTGTTGTAGTTGCAAGCACGCAGAGCAAGCCCCATAGCCGCAGTTGTTTTACCCTTGCTGTCCCCACAATATAGGTGTATCAATCCCTCCATTACAAGCCAGCCTCCAGTATCTCATAGATTTTTTTCATATCTACATTGTTGCGAATACCCAGAGCAAGCTTGTCATATTCACGGTTCTTGTAGTCTTCGTGGCTTAGGTTTTCTGCGTGCTCGGCAGAGATACCTTTTTTGCCAAGCAGTATAGCCACTAGCCTGTCATATAGATTACCTTCATCAAAAATACCGTGCACATAACTACCCATAACATTGTCGTTTACAGCACCATCTATAACATCTGTGCTCAGTGTTGCGAGCTGTGGTGCTGTGCCACTTGTCCTGCCCATGTGTATTTCATACCCTGTGAATGTACTGCCCGATAAGCCCTCGAAAAAGCCAGCCACACTACCAACATTACCATCTACACGTGTCCTTACTTTAGAGCTTTCGAACACTGTTTCGCAGTCAAGCAGACCCAGCCCTAGCATTTCTCCACCAGCCTCTACATTGTCGGGGTCGCTTAGCTTTTTGCCAAGCATTTGGTAGCCACCACATATCCCTACAAGTGGTGTACCTGCACTCACTTGCTTTTTAATAAGCGCCTCCAGCCCACATTGGCGCAACCATAGCAAATCTGACATTGTGTTCTTGGTACCTGGTAGTATTATCAGGTCTGGGTTGCCAAGCTCTGCGGTGGAGGTAACATAGCGTACAGAAACAAACTCATTGCGCTCTAGCGAGTTGAAATCAGTGAAATTTGATATGCGTGGTAGACGTATAACAGCAACGTCTATAAGCCTTATGCAGTCACGTTTGTCAAAACGCTCAGAAAGACTGTCCTCGTCATCAATATCCACTTGTAGATATGGCACGACACCCAAAACAGGCTTGTCCACAAGCTCCTCTAGCTGAACAAGGCCGGGGCGTAGTATCTCTGGGTCGCCACGGAATTTATTGATGATAAGACCTTTTATCATATCTCGCTCATCTTGCTCCAAAAGTGCTACAGTGCCATATAGAGAGGCGAAAACACCACCCCTGTCAATATCTCCGACTAGCAAAACAGGCGAATTTGCCATGCGTGCCATACCCATATTAACTATATCTTGTGATTTTAGGTTAATCTCAGCTGGGCTACCTGCACCCTCTATAACTATTATGTCATATTCCTCTGCAAGAGATGCAAGGGCGCTCTTTACCTGTGGTATAAACTCGGTTTTTCTTCTAAAATACTCGCTAGCTTTCATATTGCCAAAAACTTCGCCATTAACTATTACTTGGCTACCTACATCGCCTGTAGGCTTTAGCAAAATAGGGTTCATGCGTACATCTGGCTTGATGCCACACGCCTCTGCCTGCATTACCTGTGCACGTCCCATTTCATATCCGTCATCGGTGATATAGCTATTAAGCGCCATATTCTGGCTCTTGAAAGGGGCAACCCTGTACCCGTCTTGCATAAATACTCTACAAAGCCCAGCAGTTACAAGGCTCTTGCCTGCGTTTGACATAGTGCCCTGCACCATAATTATTTTTGCCATTATCCTAGCACACTCCCCAGTTTATTTAGTAGAATTTCGTTCTCGCTATGCGTACGTACCGCCACACGGTAATAACCACTGCCCAGCCCACGGTAGTTAGAGCAATCACGTATCATTACACCTATAGCACGCATTTTTGCAGTTAGCTCATTGTCACTACAGGCAAAGAATATATAGTTCGCCCTATGGCCTATTACGGATAGGCGTAGTTTTTTTAGCTCGGTAAGCATCCACTGTTTTTCCGTGGATATAAGTCGCCTCACTTGCTCCACATATTTTTTTTGCTTAATGGCTGCTATACCAGCCTCCTGCGCTAGTGAGGATACACCCCATGGCTGACCCATTAGCGACATCTTTTTTAGCAGTGCTTCGTTATAGCATAGCCCATACCCAAGACGCACACCAGCCATGGCATACATCTTTGTAAATGCTTTTAGCACTAGCACATTTTTGTACTGCGCTAGATGTTGCTTAACTGTGTATTCCTCTGGCTCATCTAAGAAATTTACAAAACACTCGTCCACTACAAGGAAAGTATCCGTGAGTGTACATCTCTTTATAATATCATGCATCAGCCCACTGCTAACAACTTGCCCAGTTGGGTTATTTGGCTGGCAGATAAACAATATATCAAGCTCCGGTGTAATATCGTGCAGTATATCATCAGTCAGCAAAAAGTTGTTTGCACGCTGTAGCATATGGTATCTAATCTGGCAATCTGTAGCATTAAGCGCCTGCTCATACTCTGCAAAAGTAGGCACAGCGAGTAGTGCCTCACGTGGGTGTAGTGCATACACAAGCCTAAATATAATATCTGCTGCACCATTGCCACAGATGATATTATTTGCGTCCATGCCCTCTGCCACTGCTATGTGCTTGCGTAGCTCACGACATAGTGGGTCTGGGTATCTATCGGCAGTATCAAGTGCTTTTACAATGGCCTCACGCACTGCCATAGGCAGACCTAGCGGGCTAACATTTGCAGAAAAATCCAGTGGTTGTGTCCCAAACTCTGCTAAAAACCCAGCAACATCACCACCGTGTACAATATCACTCATATTGATGCTCCAATCTATTAAGAGAGCGGCAAAAAGCCGCCCATTAGTAAACTTTATTATACTATAAATATATCAATCAAATCTATTATCCAGTTATTTACTGGGTATGCAAGGAAAATGCAGAGTAGCGAGGTAAGGTCCATTAGCTGGTTTACACGAAGTATATCTTCTGGGGTAATGGGTCGACCGTTATCACCTATTGTTGGTTTTTTGTATAGCTTGCCAAAGTAATACGCATCTCCTGCGAGCTGGATATTAAGCGCACCAGCCACAACGGACTCCGTCTGTGCAGAGTTTGGGCTGCTGTGGTTGCGCCTATCTCTGCGCCATATGCGATACGCTCTATCGCTATTGTAACCTAGTAAAAAAGAAGATACAATCATAAGTAGGGCAGAGAGCCTAGCAGGTATGTAGCTGGCTACATCATCAAGCTTGGCTGCAAAAGTGCCAAAGTACATATATTTATCATTTTTGTAACCCACCATGCTATCCATAGTGTTTATCGCCTTGTATACCATACCAGCCACAGGGCCACCTAGCACAATGAAAAATATGGGCGCCACTACACCGTCGTTTGTATTCTCTGCTACTGTTTCCACAGTTGCTTTTATAACACCCTGCTGTGTTAGCTCGCTGGTATCTCTACCCACTATATAAGAAACAGCTCTTCTGCTATCGTTTAGTGAGCCGTATTTTACTTGCTTATACACTGCCTTGCTAGCGACTTTTAGCGACTTAGTAGCGAGTATTTGGAAACAGAACAGAGTACTAACAGCCAGCCCCAGCCAAGTGTTTATCATATTTGCTAGTAGTATTATACCATAAGTACCACCAGATACAATAGCAATAACTATAAGTACCATAAAAGCACCTGCTATACGCTCTCGTCGCTTGCCACTCCCCAAAATAGCACGCATACTTTTCTCGCTAAGTGAGATGATTTTACCAATGATAACAATGGGGTGGGGGATTATTTTGTATAGCCACTCTGGGTCGCCTATGAGTATATCTAGTAAGTACCCAAGCATAAGAGGTAGCAAAAAGTTTGTCATTGTGTATGCTCCTTTCAAGGAATAGCGCTATAGTTATGTGGTAGGGCAGTTAGCATGCCATTAGTAAATTCAAACACCAGCCTAGCACCATTATCAATATGGTAACTATAAAAATCTGCAACTGGCACAGCAAGGGTAGCACAAATAGCCATAATAGTACCACCGTGGGCTATTATGACAATATCTTCTTGCGAGTGAGTAGCGATATTTACAAAAGCAGTCTTGCAACGCTCTATAAACTCACCACGACTTTCCCCACAGGGGCACTTGCCAATACAGCCACCGTCCACCCATGTGCGGTACTCGGCATTATCGGCAAGCTCTATGTAGTTTTTGCCCTCGAAGATACCAAAATCCATCTCCCTGAAATTATCTATGACAACTTGCTCAGCGTTTGGATATAGTATAGTGGCTGTTTGTTGTGTGCGGATTAGTGGGCTAACATACACTTGTTTTTGTGTATTGTCAATGGGAACTAGCTCGGCAATACCCTGTGTGCACAGTTCTTCGTCCGTGGTGCCGATATATCTCTTTTCTAGGTTGCCAGCTGTTTTTCCGTGACGTATAAGTGTAACTTTCATCACTTACTCGTACTTGTTGCGTGACCTAAATATATCACGCTGTTTTGTGTCTATATCAAAGCGGATAATATGACCCCATTTACAGCAGATATCGTGAGAAAGCCCCCATTTTAGCCCATCAAGTGGGTCGGTTACTATGTCATCTGGGCGGAATGGACCAGAAGCCTCAGGGCCACCTTTTATAACAGATTTTATCTCGAAGTTTATACCATCTTCTGCAAACTGCAATGTGTTTTTCTCCACGCCATCTGTGCGCAAAAATGCTGCTATACCATCTTGGTATTTCCATAGGCAAGTTTCGTGGCCACTGTTTGTAACAGGGTTATACTCAGAGCGTACATATGGGCCTTCTATTTTATCTGCGATAGCAACGCCCCATTTTGTTTCTCTGCCACCCATAAATACTTCTTCGCCCATTGGCTCACCTTTATAGTATAGATAGAATTTATTATTGTAGTGGAAAAGCAGTGGGTCGTGGACTTTGTGACTATCAAAACTACCTTTTTTTGTTACTAAAAATCTGTTGTCTTCTTCGCCTTCCCATATACCATCGCCAGTGGGGCATAGTATAGGCTCTTTGGAACGCACAAAAGGACCACATGGTGAGCTGGATTTTGCTATTGCGATATTCTCAAAACTCCTGTTTACATATGGGTGCTGTACTGTTTGGTAAACTATGTAGAAGTTACCCTCGTGCTTTAGAACCTCCGGTGTAAAAACACTTCTATCATCATAAGCACCAGGCTCACCCCTTGTTACAGCAACAGCCTGTTCTTCCCACTTATAGCCATCTTTTGATGTTGCATACCAAACCTCGGAGTAGTCCCAAGGGAAAACTTTTGCATCTAGGTCACCGGTGTTGAAGCCAACATGTGGGCCATATGACTTAGTATAGTACACATAATATGTGTCATCTACAAGTATTACACTGCTAGGGTCTCTGCGGTGGACACCTTCTTCAGGCTCAAAGCCTTCTAGTTTCTTCTCGTTAAAATCACAAAACCAGTCAGAGCTTTGGAAGTAATCACGCTCAATCGCTCTTTTTGTTGCACTGCTCATTTTCATGTCATAAACCCTCTTTTCATAAATTAAGTTTAGTTTCATTGTAGGGATAAAATATACTATTGTCAATACTATTTTGCAAAAAATACTACTATGCCAGTAAATTGATAAATACAGCAAATTATTACAAAAAGCTATTGACTTAATTGATTATGTATTTTATAATAGACTTAATAGAGGTTAAGTAGTATACTAAAATGGAGGATATTGATAGATGAAAAATTTTCAAATGTTTATTGATGGCACACTTTGTCAGGCAGCAAATGGTGAGGTAATAGATGTTCTAAACCCATATAATGGTGAAATAGTAGGAACTGTTCCCAAGGGCACAAAAGAAGATGCACAAAAAGCTCTACTTGCTGCAAAAAAAGCACAGAAAGAATGGGCGAGGCTGACAGCAGTACAAAGAGCAGTGTATATCGATGAGCTTGCTGATATCCTTGCAGAGAATAAAGAAGAACTTGCACAGCTACTTACTACAGAGCACGGTAAAATAATAAGCGAAGCACGTGGAGAGGTTGATGGCTCTATAGGCTTCTTGCGATATGCAGCACAGTCTGCACGCAGGATAGAGGGCGATTTCATCACAAGCGAAAAAGTGAACGAAACAGCATGGATACAGCGTGTACCATATGGTGTGGTTGTTGGTATTGTTGCTTGGAACTTCCCTCTTGCGCTAGCAGCAAGAAAAATAGGTAACGCACTTGTTTGTGGTAACACAATGATACTAAAACCACCAAGTGAAACACCACTAACAGTTATGCGTTTTGCAGAGCTAGTGGCAGAAAAGAGCAGTATACCAAGTGGTGTACTAAGCTTTATTACAGGCTCTGGCAGGGTGTGTGGCGATGCACTTGTACGCAATGATATAACACAGCTAGTAACACTAACAGGTAGCACAGGCGCTGGCATGGAGGTGTTCCGTGCTGCTGCTGATAACGTAGTTGATGTTCATCTGGAGCTGGGTGGAAAAGCACCGTACATAGTAATGGAAGATGCAGATATCGACAAAGCGGCAGAATGTGCATATATTGCAAGGTTTTCCAACTGTGGACAAATCTGTACTTGCAACGAGAGAATGTATATACACGAGGCAGTATATGATGAGTTTAAAGAAAAGTTCCTAGCTCATGTAAAAAAAGCAGTTGTTGGCAACCCGTTTGATGACAAAACTACCTTGGGGCCAAAAGTGTCCGCTGTAGAGGTAGAAAAGCTACATGAAATGCGCGAGCAATCTGTAGCACAGGGTGGTAAAGTTATACTGGATATGACAACAGATGCAAAACCATCGGAAAAAGGCAACTGGTTCTACCCAACAATAGTAGAAGTTACAGATAACAAAAACGTGCTTATGCAAACAGAGATTTTTGGGCCAATGGTGGCTATGATGAAAGTTTCGTCACTAGAAGAAGCTATAGACTGTGCAAATGACTGTGAGTACGGACTATCTGCATATCTATTTACTGATAGCACGAAGAAGATTATGCGTGCAACACACGAGCTAGAGTTTGGCGAGCTTTACATAAACCGTGAGAATGGTGAGCTACTAAATGGTTTCCATAATGGATATAAAAAGAGCGGACTAGGTGGCGAAGATGGAAAACACGGACTAGAGGGATATCTGCAAAAGAAAATGGTTTATGTGAACTACAACTACTAAATAATAGTCTATAATGCTATATAAAGGGGTTAAATAGATGAGTAAGATTGCCAACATCAAGGTTGGTTACTATAAATTACCACTAGAGGAAAATCTGGTAGATGCACTGCATGGTAAGCATGATAACTTTGAGCTAATAACAGCGACTGTTACAACAAGCGAGGGCGTACAGGGTGTTGGCTATACATATACAGGTGGTATAGGCGGTGGCGCTGTGGCAAAAATGCTGGAGTCAGACCTTGCGCCACGGGTAGTGGGTATGGAGCTTGGCGACCTTGCAGTAATGAACGAGTATATGAACCGTTCTATACATTATGTAGCACGTGGAGGCATTGCATCTTTTGCAATATCTGCACTGGATATAGCACTGTGGGATGCAAAACTAAAGCAAGAGAACAGAGCGCTTGCAGATGTTTTTGGCACAAGGCAGGAAAAAGTTCGTACATATTATGGTGGAATAGACTTAATGCTAACAGAAAAAGAGCTACTTGCAAATCTGGAAAAACATATCTCTAATGGACACACAGCAGTAAAAATCAAGCTGGGTAAAGAGAACGAGGACGAAGATATAGCAAGGGTGCGTGCTGTACGTAAGCTCATCGGTGATGACGCAGTGTTTGCAGTAGATGCAAATATGGTATGGAGCGTTGAGCAGTCTATCCGAATGGCAAAAAAACTAGAAGAATTTAATATTTTCTGGCTGGAAGAGCCAACAAACCCAGATGACTATATTGGATACGCAAAAATTGGTCAAGCAACTTCTATCCCCATTGCTATGGGTGAGAACTTGCACACAAAATATGAGCACGAGCTGGCTCTGGATATCGGCAGAATAAAAGAGCCTATACCTGATTGTTCTAACGTATGCGGTATTACTGGCTTTTTTGATGTCGCAAAACTAGCGGCAGATAGGAGCCTAAAAGTAAATTCGCACGGTATGCAGGAATTACATAAAAATGTTATTGGTGCACTGGAAAATTCGGGCATGGTGGAGTACCACAGCTTTCCAATACACAATTATACTATAGAGCCATTGACTGTAAAAGATGGTTTCTTGACACCAAGTAGCGCCGTCGGCACTGGTGTAACATTTGACTGGGTGAAGATTGAAAAAACCCAGTTGTAATTAAGAAAAGAGAGATGATTATGCCTAGATTAAAAAGTAATTTGGTAGATGATATACTAGCGGCTATCGTAAAACGAATAAATGACTATACATATGCAGCTGGAGATGTGGTTTCTGAAGTTGCAATAGCTGAGGAGCTTTCTGTTAGCCGTACACCTGTGAGAGAAGCTATACTAAAGCTTATTGAATATGGATTGCTTGAGCGTACAGCAACAAAAGTTGTTGTAAAGACTATGACACTTGCAGATATAGCAGAGATACTAGAGGTGCGTGAAGCCATAGAAACTATGAGTGCAAAAATAATAGTAAAGAATGGTGGACTAACACAGGAGGAAATAGCAGAGCTTGAGAGAATAAATGCAGCAATAGCGGCAAGTGTTGCAGTGGGTGATTTTGATGAGAACTTTACACAGGATTACCTATTCCACGATACACTAATTGGCTACTGCAAAAACTCGCGCCTTGTAGATATTAGAAGACGTGTAACTATACAGTCACAGCGCCCACGTCGTATAACTATTATAACACCGGGGCGTCATATAGACACAGTAAAAGAGCACGAGCTAATAATAGATGGACTGAGAAAAAACAACTACAAGGCAGCAGAAAGTGCTATAGTTTCGCATATAGAAAGCTCGCTGGATAACTATACACAGATACTGAGTGATGACCGCTGGCTAAATATTATGCGTGAGCTAAAGGGGCGCTAAGTACTTATTTTAATTGTAAATATGAGAGGATAGAAAATGAGAGTTATTATTGCGGACTGCGACCATGCAAATTTTCATGAAGAGGACAAAGTTTTTGCACAGCATGGCATTACATACGAGCTACTACAGTGTAAAACAGAAGACGATTTGATAGAGCAGTGTAAAGGTGGAGAAGTTTTTATAACACAGTATGGACCTTTTTCTAGACGTGTATTAGAAGCACTATCACCAGAGATTAAGCAGATTGTGCGCTATGGTGTGGGTGTGGATACTATAGACCTGCAAGCAGCAACTGATTTTGGTGTTAGTGTGTGCAATGTGCCAGACTATGGTATGAACGAAGTAGCAGACCAAGCAGTAGCTTTTATGATGTCGCTAATGCGCAAGCTTACTCTTATGAACAATTATACAAAAACTACAGACTGGAACTTTATACACTCCATGCCAGTGTACCGTATACCTGGAAAGACAGTGGGTGTTATAGGGCTGGGCAGGATAGGCAAGACTTTTGCGAAGCGTATGGCTGGTTTTGATGTAAACCTAATAGGTTATGATATTAGATATAACGAGGGTGATGTGGTACAGGGGGCTACTATGGTGGACTTCGACACTCTGATAAAAACCTCGGATATTATATCTGTGCATACCCCACTGGACGAAAACACACGCAACCTTATAGATGCAAAAGTGTTTGATGCTATGAAAGAAACAGCTATTATGATAAATGTATCCCGTGGTGGGATAGTAAACGAGAAAGACTTGTACGAGGCACTACGTGACAAGAAAATAGCGGGGGCAGCACTTGATGTTGTAGAAAAAGAGCCTATGACACCTGACTCACGCTTGTTTGCATTTGATAATTTTCTCTGTAGCCCACATATGGCTTGGTACTCGGAGGAATCTGCACTGGAGCTAAAGCGAAAAGTAGCAGAAGAATCTAGCAGAATGGTAAATGGAGAGCCACTACTCTATAAAGTGAATAAATAAAAATATAGGAGTGTTACAATGAAAGGTGTTATCTATAAAGGCGCAAAACAATTGGCAGTAGAAGATGTAGCTGTACCTGTTGCAAAAGAGGGACAAGGTCTGATAAAAGTTAGCTTTGCAGGAATATGTGGAGGCGACTTAGGCATATATGGTGGCACACACCCACGCGCAAAAGCACCACTGATTATGGGGCATGAATTTAGCGGTGTGCTACAAAATGACACTAAGTACCACAAGAAAGGTACAAAAGTTACAGTGAACCCAATTATCTCCTGTGGGCACTGTAGAATGTGTGACACAGGCGACCGCCATGTGTGTAATACACTGCGTCTGCTGGGAATAGACTATGATGGTGGTATGAGCGAGTATGCTGTTGTGGACGAAGAAAAAATTGTTGCTGTGCCAGATAGTATGTCGCTAGAAGCAGCAGCTATTGTAGAGCCTGTTGCAGTTGCTGTGCACACCTTGCGTGAGACTGGGTACAAGCCAGGCGACAACGCTGTTGTGTATGGCGGTGGTATGATAGGTATAAGCACAGTGCTAGTGCTAAAAGAGTTCGGCTGTAACAATGTTGTGCTTGTAGAGCCAGATGAAAAGCGTATTGCACTTGCAAAAGAGCTGGGCATAGATGTGCGCTCGGCTATAGACCTAGACCTTGAGGCATTAAAGACAGAAAAAACAGAGGGCTACGGCTTTGACTGGGTGTATGACTGTGCTGGTGCGCAACCTGTTGCTAATAAGCTAATAGAAGCTGCACGTGTGAAAGGTAGAATAATAGTTGTTGCAGGCTACAAAAAACCAATGGAATTCCCACTAAACCAAGGTATGTTTAAAGAAGTAGGTATGGAGTTTGTGCGTGTATACCGTGATGATGACTTTAAAATTGCTGTTGACCTAGTAGCTAAACAGCCGATTTTCCAAAAAACTATTACACATAAACTAGCAGTGGACGAGGCTCAAAAAGGCTTTGACCTACTAACAACACAGGGAACAGGTGCTATAAAAGTTCTGTTTACATTTGGCGATTAATCTACCTATTAGGGAATAACCATATTGTGCAGTGCTTTGGAGAGCGTATTTATTATTATTTGTGCCGTAGATAGGTAGTACCTACACGGCAATTATTAGGAGAATGGATATGAATTTATTTAGTCTTGAGGGCAAAAATGCTATTATCACAGGTGGCAACAAGAGCCTAGGTCTGGGCATAACAAAAGGCTTTGTAGAAGCCGGTGCAACAGTTGTTATTATGGCATCTAGCCAGTCTGTTTTTGATGTTGCAGAGGAAATGACCAAGCAGGGGCACAAAGTGTATGGAGTGCAAGTGGACCTTGCTAGCAAAACTGATATAGAAAATGCATACGCAAAAGCACTGGAAATACTGGGTGGCAGACTGGATATCCTAGTTAACAATGCTGGTATTCAGCGCCGTAATAAATGCGAAGATTTTACATATGAGGACTGGAATGATGTAATAAATGTAAACCTAAACGCTGTATTTACAATGTGCCAGCTTGCAGGCAGAACAATGATAGCACAGGGCAAGGGCAAGATAGTAAATATGGCATCCATGCTGTGCTTTTTTGGTGGACAAACAGTACCTGCATATGCAGCTAGCAAAGGTGGCGTGGCACAGCTGACAAAGGCACTATCCAATGAATGGGCGATAAAAGGTATTAATGTTAACGCTATAGCACCTGGGTATATGGATACAGAGATGAATGTAGCACTAGTGAATGACGAAGTGCGTAATACACAGATACTTGCACGCATACCTGCTGGGCGCTGGGGAAATCCTGATGATATAATGGGTACAGCAGTGTTCCTAGCGAGCGAGGCATCTAACTATCTTTGTGGTGCTGTAATACCTGTAGACGGTGGCTATTTGGCAAAATAATTATAGTTTGTGACATAATAAAGCTTGGGATTTGTGTGTAGCATATGCCAAGCTTTTTGGTGTATATTAAAGAAATTTGCAATAGTATTACTTATAAACTAAATGTATATATTTATTGTAGAAAATTTATGAATAAATTATAGTTATCGCGCAATACACAAACTTTATGTTTGAAAAACCGTATAACTTAGATGAAATGTACATTGACTTTTAGTGATATATGCTATAAACTGCATACATAGAATTTAATATCTCAATGGGGAGTGGTGATGCGAGAGTGTCGGTACTTCCTATTTTTTTTTGCTTAATGCCATGGTTGGTATTGTAAAACTGAATAACTCAATGGGGAGTGATAGTACGAGAGTATTATGACTCCTTTTGTTTTATATAAAATATAGATTGCGAAGGGAATGAAAACATATGAAGCAGAACTTTGTAATTACCATTGCACGTGGATTTGGTAGTGGTGGCAAAGAAATAGCCTCTAAGGTTGCAAAAGATTTGGGTATACATTGCTATGAAAATAGGATACTCACACTGGCATCTGAGTACAGTGGTCTTGACAGGTCTAGGTTTGTAGATGTTGATGAAAAGCAGGAAAGAAGCTTTATTATGGGAAAGCTAAGAGAGCTACCACGAACACTGAGCCCCAAGCCAGTAAGTAGCAAGTTTGTATCAGACATAAAACTCTTTGAGTACCAAGCAGAGATTATAAAGAAGCTTGCAAATACAGA
>CAYJFF010000075.1:0-14719 GCA_964369345.1 uncultured Oscillospiraceae bacterium | reverse complement strand
GTAGCTCCACAATTCTGTAGAAAGCTAGTACGTGAAAAAGCAAAAATTGCTATTGATAGTGTCAAGTAGATGCGAGCTACCACACAGCGTACCGCTGAGGCACATCACCAACAAAATATAATATTTCTCGGTTGCAAGTAGGCTATGTCACTTTTTTTCTTCAAAAAGTGAAGCAAAAAAAGCCTTGCAAGGCAGGGGTGTTTCGTTTTCTGAGAAAAACGACTTAGGCTCCGCCTAAGCACCACAATTTTTTTCAAAAAATTGAGTAAAACTTTTGGGTGACTTCGTCAAACACAAACTAAGACTTTCCGCACACTATAAAAAAAAGATGAATAGCGATATGCTATCCATCTCTTTAATCTCACAATCTATGCAGGTAAGAAACGATGCACTAACTGTAGTTTTTTCTATTGATAAAAGATACTAAAACTCGGAGAAGCCTGTAGCACGTGGGAATGGAATGACATCACGGATATTAGAAACACCTGTCATATACATAATTAGTCGCTCAAAACCAAGACCAAAACCAGCATGTTTTGCAGTGCCGAATTGGCGTAGTTCCAAATACCACCAGTAATCTTCTTCGTGTAGACCCATTTCTGCTATACGTGCCTTAAGGACATCTAGACGCTCCTCACGCTGAGAACCACCGATAATCTCACCAACACCAGGTACAAGTAGGTCCATAGCGGCAACAGTCTTGTTATCATCGTTAACACGCATATAAAATGCTTTTATATCTTTTGGGTAGTCAGTAACAAAGACAGGCTTGCCATATACTTTTTCTGTAATATAGCGCTCGTGCTCTGTTTGCAGGTCACAGCCCCACTCCACAGGGTACTCAAAAGTAACATCAGCTTTTTGTAGTAGCTCTATAGCATCTGTATATGTTATACGTGCATAGTCGGAGCTTGCAACTGCTTCCAGCCTTTCTAGCAAACCGTTGTCCACAAATTTGTCGAAAAACTCGATTTCATCGTGGCAGTTTTCTAGCACATAACCCAGTACAAATTTTATCATATCCCATGCAAGCTGCATATCGTCATCTAGGTCTGCAAATGCAATCTCAGGCTCTATCATCCAGAACTCAGCCGCGTGGCGTGGTGTGTTGGAGTTTTCTGCACGGAAAGTAGGCCCGAATGTATATACATTAGAAAAAGCAAGCGCCATAATCTCTGCATTTAGCTGGCCAGACACAGTAAGGTTAGTTTCTTTACCAAAGAAATCTTTGCTTGTGTCTACTTTGCCATCTTCGTCTTTAGGAACATTGTTAAGGTCCAGTGTAGTTACACGGAACATCTCGCCAGCACCCTCGCAGTCACTGCCAGTGATGATAGGTGAGTGTGAGTATATAAAACCACGATCATTAAAGAACTTGTGTATTGCATATGCTGCAACACTACGCACACGGAAAACAGAGCTGTTAAGGTTTGTTCTAGGGCGTAGGTGCTGTATTGTACGTAAATATTCTTGAGTATGACGTTTCTTTTGCAGTGGGTATTCTGGTGCAGATGCACCCTCCACCACGATATCTGTAGCGTGTAGCTCGAAAGCCTGCTTATTGTTTGGTGTTAGCATAATGTTGCCTTTTATAATAAAAGCAGCGCCGACATTTTGCTTAGAAATATCAACAAAATTATTTATTTTACCGTCCTCAAACACAATTTGTAGTGTTTTAAAACAGGTTCCATCTGTTAGCTCGATAAAACCAATAGCTTTTGATGCACGTATTGTTTTAGCCCAGCCACAAACGGTTATTTCAGAGCCAGTATAGTCGTGCACGTTAGCAAATAGGTTCCTTAGTTCTGTTCTTTGCATATCTTTGTCTACTCCTTTTCAAAAATGATTTCTTAATATTATAATACATTTTTTGTGTTTTAGCAACAATTATTTTTGCTAATCAAATATACGGAAAAGCACCTACCGCAGTGGGGAACACTGGTGATAGGTGCTTTATTAAGTTATGGATAGGTTAAAGAGATGGATTAAGCTTGACCAACACAGCCAAATAGCTCCATTTTCTCTTTTACTGTCTCTTTGATAGCCTCAAAGCCAGGTGCAAGAAGTTTACGTGGGTCAAAGCCTTTGCCAGATAGATCTTTTCCTTTTTCGATGTATTTACGTGTTGCAGCAGCAAAAGTTAGCTGGCACTCAGTATTTACATTGATTTTGCTAACGCCAAGTGTGATAGCAATTTTAATCATTTCCTCTGGGATACCAGTACCGCCATGTAGAACAAGTGGCATACCAGGAACAGCTTTTTGTATATCACCAAGAGCGTCAAAGTCAAGACCTTTCCAGTTGTCTGGGTATTTACCGTGGATATTACCGATACCAGCAGCAAGCATTGTTATGCCTAGGTCAGCAATTTGTTTACATTGTTTTGGATCAGCGATTTCGCCAGTACCAACAACACCGTCTTCCTCACCACCGATAGAGCCAACTTCGCACTCGATAGAAAGACCTTTTTCATTACATAGAGCAATGATTTCGCGGCTTTTTGCAATGTTCTCGTCGATATCATAGTGAGAACCGTCGAACATGATTGAAGAGAAACCAGCAGCGATAGCTTGTTTAGCGCCATCAAAAGAGCCGTGGTCGATGTGTAGAGCAACAGGAACGTCTATCTCTAGCTCGTCTATCATAGCCTCTACCATAGCAGTTACAGTTTTGTAACCACACATATATTTTGCAGCACCCTCAGAAACACCAAGGATGACAGGAGCACGTTGCTCTTTTGCAGTTAGCAGAACAGCTTTTGTCCACTCCATATTGTTGATATTGAATTGACCTACAGCGTAATGGCCTTTTAGCGCTTTTTCAAGCATTTCTTTAGCAGATACTAGCATAATTCTATCTCCTTCTAAAATATGTTTATTTCTAACAGTATTATTATAAATTATATGTGGAAAAAAAGCAATATAAAAATTGACTAAAAAGTCTTAAAAGCTGAGTATTGTATAAAATAAAGTTAATTTCTTGTAAAGAGTATATATTTTTGTGAGTTTGAACAATTGTTATACGCAAAAATTGTCACATTTAGTTATCCGATACGTGCTCCAACAGGCATATCGTCATCAACAAAGACAATTCTCACACCACCCTTGCTGTCGCTGTCACCAGCAAGTAGCATACCCTGTGACTCCACACCACAGAAAGTAGCAGGTGCCAGATTTGCTATTACAATTATCTTTTTGCCAACAAGGTCGTCGGGGCTATACTGTTTTGCTAGGTTTGTTACTATCTGTCTGCCACCCATACCGTCATCAAGTTTTAGCAGTAGCAGTTTTTTTGCTTTTGGCACACCGCTACACTCTAGCACTTTACACACACGCATATCTACACTGGCAAAGTTATCTATTGTTATAGTGTCTGCAAGAGCAGGTACTTCGTATGCGTCCTCGTCAGCCTCTGGTGCAGTTTCTACAACAGGTTTTAGTGCCTCTAGCTCTGCTAGCTCCTTTTGCAAATCCAGTCTTGGGAACAGGTTGTCACCCTTAACAATGTCTGCATCACGCTTTAGCGAGCCAAACTCACCAGCAGTTACCCACTCACGTGCTTCGTCTGTTGCGCCAATCATATCTAGTATTTTTATAGATGTATCAGGCATAAATGGCTGTAGTAGCACAGCAGAAATCCTCACACACTCTAGCAGATTATACAGCACAGTTGCAAGACGCGCGTTATTCGCAGGGTCTTTACCAAGTACCCAAGGTGCTGTTTCGTCAATGTATTTATTAGCACGAGAAATAACCTTGAATATCTCCATTAGTGCATTTTGGAATGCAAAAGCTTCCATTTGCTCTGTGTATTTACCACAAAGCTCGCTAGCCATTGCCACTAGTTCGTCATCTAGCTTGTCAGTCTTTGCGTCGTGTGGTAGCTTGCCACCAAAATATTTTGCCACCATTGCAGTAGTACGAGAAACTAGGTTGCCAAGGTCGTTAGCAAGGTCACTGTTTATACGCGTAATTAGTATCTCATTAGAGAAGTTACCGTCGGAGCCAAAAGGGAACTCACGTAGCAAGAAATAACGCAGTGCATCTACATTGTATCTATCGCATAGCACAGCAGGGTCTACTACATTACCCTTGGACTTGCTCATTTTGCCACCGTCCAGCATCAGCCAGCCATGTCCATAAACACGTTTTGGTAGTGGTAAATCTAGCGCCATTAGCATTGCAGGCCATATGATAGCATGGAAACGTACAATCTCCTTGCCCACAAAATGCACATCAGCAGGCCAGTATTTGTCATAGTCATCATACTTTTCGTTGCCATAGCCAAGAGCTGTGATATAGTTGCTTAGTGCATCTACCCACACATATACTACATGCCCAGGGTCAAACTCCACAGGCACACCCCAGCTAAATGATGTACGAGAAACGCACAAATCCGCAAGACCTTGGTTGATGAATGCTTTCATCTCGTTAACACGGCTTGCAGGTGTCAAAAACTCTGGGTGCTCGTCATATAGGCGTAGTATCTTGTCAGAATATTTGGATAGACGGAAGAAATAAGCTTCTTCCTGTGCATCACGCACTGGGCCACCACAGTCTGGGCACTTGCCGTCAGCTAATTGGCTCTCAGTCCAGAAACTCTCGCATGGTGTGCAGTATTTACCAGTATATGCACCTTTGTATATATCGCCACGGTCATACAGCTCGCGGAAAATCTTCTTAACAGACTCCTTGTGGTAGTCGTCAGTAGTGCGGATAAACCTATCATGTGTTATGTTCATAGTATCCCATAGCTCGTGGATACCACTAACAATATTATCAACAAAAGCTTGTGGTGTAACACCAGCAGCGGCTGCACGCTCTTCTATTTTTTGTCCATGCTCGTCTGTGCCTGTAAGGAACATAACATCATAGCCTTGCATTCTCTTGTATCGTGCCATCGTGTCTGTTGCCACAGTGCAGTAGCTGTGCCCTATGTGCAGTTTATCCGATGGGTAGTAGATGGGTGTAGTTATATAGAAAGTCTTTTTTTCCATCTTGATTAATCCTCCGTAATTACATATGATATGCTAGTATAGCACATTTAGACTGTCAAAAAACAACCTAGCCACAAAATAAAAACAGTTTATAGCTTGCAAACACCAAAAACGGCATTGGTTTTTGGTGCGTGGGAATTTTTATCGTAAATTCCCCCTCTTTTGCTATGCAAAATTCACCCCCAAATACTCTTGTAAGGCAAGAGTTTTCGCTTATTGCGATAAGCGCCCAAGGCTCTGCCTTTGGAAACCGCAATTTTTGGAAAAATTGAGTAAACTTTTACTGTTTTGTCGCTTTATAGAAACTGATTAGATTTTTTGACAACCTATGATATGCTAGTATAGCACATTTTTTTTATGATTACCAGTGCTTATGCAACTTTTTTCGCGTTTTTTACTTTTAACTAGCACTTCTTTGTATAGCGCCAATACAGCTATCATATTTGGCAGTGCCATCAGCCCGTTTAGTATATCGGATGTTACCCACACAGTTTCTAGTTTTAGCAGTGGAGAAATAGCAGCAACTAGCACAAAAACTAGCCTGTATATCAGCACATAAAAGTTCTTGCCACCACTGATATATGCAACTGCACGCTCGCCATAATAGCCCCAGGAAAATAGTGTGGCTATAGAAAAAAGTGCCAGAGAAACAGCTACTATAAATGCACCAATATCACCCAGTGCTAGCTGGAAAGAAAATGTTGTAAGCTTTGCACCGTCAAGCCCACTCTGCCATAGCTGTGGCGTGCTCAGAATAATAATGGCAGTAAATGTACAAACTACAATAGTATCAATAAAAACCTCGAACACACCAAAAAAGCCCTGTTGTGCTGGTGTTTTTGCATCTGCACAGGCGTGTGCTATAGGAGCAGAGCCAAGACCTGCTTCGTTTGAGAATACACCACGTGCTACGCCTATTCGCAGTGCTTTTGTAAATGTATAGCCACCCACACCACCCAGAAAAGCATCGGCAGAAAAAGCGTAGTCGAATATAAGCACAAATGCAGAAACCACATAGTCACGGTTGATGTATAACACAGCTGAACCACCTAATATGTATAGCACGCAGAGCAGTGGTATAACGCTCTCAGCCACCCTGCCAATGCGTTTCATACCACCTATTAGCACAAAACCAGTCACGATAGCAGCGACTAGCCCAGTAGTTAATGGGTGAACAGAAAAAGTGCTCTCCAGTGCGGCAGCGGCAGAGTGTATCTGCGTAGCATTGCCCACCCCAAAAGATGCAAAAATACAGCAGACAGAAAAAGCCATAGCAAGCCCAGTACTGCCCAGCCCCTCTCTAATGTACACCATAGGCCCACCATAATATGTACCGTCTGCACGTTGTTTACGGTATTTTACTGCTAGTGCTACCTCTGTGTACTTTATAGCCATACCAAAAAAAGCGCTTACCCACATCCAGAACACAGCACCGGGGCCACCTGCTACTATGGCAGTTGCTATACCGGCAATATTACCAGTGCCCATAGTACCAGCAAGTGCAGTAGACACAGCCTGAAACGAGGTAACAGAACAGCTACCCTTGCCAGTAGCAAACAGGCTTTTTATCACTGTCTTAGATATAGCGGGGGCTTTGCGTATCTGCAAAAAATGGCTCTTGATAGTAATATAGACACCACAGCCCATTAGCATAACTATCAGTATATTATCCCATAATAAATCACGCACTGTCACAATAAATTCCGTCATACAAAACCTCGTCACTCACGCCTGATATAGCGTATTTCTTGTAGCTTACCATTGCTGTATAGATGTGCTACCAGTGTCACCAGTATAGGTGCGAAGATAAGCCCCAAAAAGCCAAACAGCCTAGCACCAACATATAGCGATATTATAGTTGCCAGTGGGTGCAGGCCTATTCTCTCGCCCACAATTTTTGGTTCTATTATAGTACGGATAATACTCATAATAGCGTAGAGTATAAGTATGCCCACACCCTGTGCAGTACTGCCATTTATAATAGTGATAATACCCCACGGCACAAGCACAAGCCCACTACCCAGCACGGGCAGTATATCCACCAGTGCCACAAACATACCAGCAGTAGCAAAGAACTCTATACCCAGTAGCCACAGCCCTATGGTAGACTGTGCAAATGTTAGCACCCACAGTATCAGATAGGCTTTTACTATCTTTTTCCCAGTGTCAAAGACAAACCCAGCGCTATAGCATAGCAGTTTTTTTATGGACTGGGGGAATAGGCTAAGAATAAACTTGCGTATTCTGTCATAATCCATAAGTATAAAAGCTGACGAGAGAAACCCAAGCCCCGTAGATATAAGAATGTCTGGGAGTGCCTGCACCAGTACAGCGGCACCGTCCAGCACCTGTGCAGATACAGTACTTAGGAGATTGTGTGTAAACTCGTTAAACTCTGTAAAAAGGCTCTGGGTATATGGCTTTAGGAATGGCAGATACCTATAAACCACACTGTTTATACTGCCCCAAAGTGCAGTGTCGGATGGTAGAATACTGCTGATGTAGTCATCTGGTAGCCTAGTAAATAGCGACACCGTCTGTGCAAAAATAAGAAACCCTATATTCCACACCAGTAGCAGTGTGGCACTATAGAAGATAAATATTGCTAGTATGGCAGATGTTTTATAGCCCAAGATACTGCCTTTTTTTAGGGTGAGTGTCATAGGACGCAGTAGTTGTGCTACTATACCACCAAAAATGAATGGCAAAATAGTGGGCAGAACATAGTCGCCCAAAAACCATATAGAAAAAACTATAGCTGCCACCACAGCGAAGTGTTGCAAAAAACGCATTGCCATAGTAGCACCCCCAAAAAAGACTTTATGGATATATATTATGCGAGTATGCTCTTATTTATAATAGCAAAGAGATGGAAAGTAAGCCTAATTTTGGGTTAGGGTAGTAGTGAATGGCAAAAGAACTGCTAAAATCCACATAAAAATGTAATATTAACAGAAAATTACCAGAAACGCCCTATAATGCTAATATTTACTTTACATTTTGTCGAATTTTGTATATAATTTTATTTTACGGGTATCAACTACACAGACAAATTATTCACTAAATGTATCTGAATGGAGTTCCACGATGGTTTTTGCTAATTTATACTTTATATATTTCTTTCTAGCGCTAAATCTCATTTGCTACTTCTCGCTGAAAAAGATAGAGCACAGGAATGTAGTTCTCGTTGTTTTTTCTTTCTTTTTCTATGCGTGGGGTGAGCCTGTATGGGTGCTGTTGTTGCTGACATCTGCACTGTTCGACTATATGAATGGCTTGCTAATAGAGCGGTTTCGTGGGACGATACAAGCAAAAATTGTGCTTGCTTTTTCCCTGTGTTTAAACCTTGGTATACTGGCAACGTTCAAGTACAGTGGCTTTTTAGTAGAGAATATCAACGCAGTAACAGGGCTGTCACTAGATGTCCCTAATTTTGCACTGCCCATAGGCATATCATTTTATACATTCCAGACTATATCATATGTAATAGACGTATACAGGGGCGACACAAAAGCACAGAAAAACCCACTATACTATATGATGTTCCTGTCTCTATATCATCAGCTAGTAGCGGGACCTGTAGTGCGTTATGCAGATATAGCACGCGAGATAGAGAGCCGCTCTACCACCATTGTCACTTTCTCGGAGGGTGCTAGTCGCTTTATCACAGGGCTTGCAAAAAAAGTGCTAATAGCAAATGTTGCAGGTGAGCTATGTGTTAGCATAATGGACGGTGATATAAACAAGCTAACAGTTGGCGGTGCGTGGCTGGGTGCGCTGTTCTTTAGTTTCCAGATATACTATGACTTCTCTGGATACTCTGATATGGCTATAGGTCTTGGTAGGATGTTCGGTTTCACATACAAAGAGAACTTTAATTACCCATACATCGCTACTTCTGTGACAGATTTTTGGCGTAGATGGCATATATCGCTAAGTAGCTTTTTCCGTGATTACCTATACATACCACTGGGTGGCAACCGCAAAAACGGCTACTTCAACTTGCTAGTAGTGTGGCTATTAACAGGGCTTTGGCATGGGGCTAGTTGGAACTTTGTTATATGGGGGCTGTTCTTTGGTGTATTCATAACGATAGAGCGCCTTTTCCTACAAAAACTACTATCAAAACTACCAAAATTCATCGGGCATATATACCTAATACCACTTGTAGCTATTAGCTGGGTTATATTCTACTTTACAGATATAGACAAACTACTGGATTACCTAGCTATCATGCTTGGATTTGCAGGTGCACCACTATGGGACATATCAAACGAGCTGACACTAATGGGCTATATTACATGGATAGCTATTGCGATTTTGTTCTGTATGCCTATAGCAAAGGTTGTAAAGATATACCTTGCACAGAGAGCAACCGTGAGCAAAACAAATGTACTGTTAGTAATGCAAATCATTTTCAATGTTGCACTACTGCTAATATGCACAGCAAGGCTTGTGGGGCAGAGCTATAACCCATTCCTTTACTATAGATTTTAGCAAGATGTCAGGGGGGAGAACATAGAATGGCTAAACAAAAAAAAGCAGCCTCACCAGATGAGGAAGTAGCAAGATATTACACCAAAGTACACAACAAACTATCACCGATAAATCTTGCAGTGCTCGCACTAATTAATGTTATCTTGTTTATTGGTATTATTACATTTTTCTTTATGCTAAATATTTTTATGGAAAAGCCAACAGTGTCGGAGACCGAGCGACGTGAGCTAGCAAAAATGCCCGAGTTCTCGCTTGAAACACTGTTCTCTGGCGAGTACACAAGGGGTGTAGAGCTACATTTTGCAGATACATTCCCTTTCCGTGAGCAGTTTGTGGAGTTTTCTGCAATGATGACCGAGAGCATGGGCATACGCGTGGATGATGTGCGTATAATACAGCCAACAGCACCGGCAAGCTCGGATGTAGATATCCCTAGCAAGCCGGACAAACCAGCACCTAGTAGCGAGCAACCACCTGTTACATCACAGCCAGAGAGCAGCAGTTCACAGGTAGAGAGTAGTAGCTCCCAAGTAGAGAGCAGTAGCTCGCAGGCAGAAGTACCACCTAGTAGCTCGTCCAAGCCACCACCGCCAGAGAGTAGCTCATCTAGTGAGATAGAGTCACCAGCAGGTGATGCAACATACTCACAAAATGGTATGATAGTATATGATGGAAAAGCTATGTCGCTCTTTGGTGGCAATGACAATATAGCTAAGTGGTACGCAAACTCCATCAATGCATATGCAGATACACTACCAGATGTGGATTTCTATAACCTTATAGTGCCAACAACTGCGGAGTTTAACCTACCACCAAAATACCAGTCACTCACAGGCTCGCAGAAAAGAACAATAGACCTAATATACGAAACACTGGATAGTGATGTTAAAGGTGTAGATGCATACTCACAGATAAGCGCGCACACCGATGAATACCTGTACTTTAACACAGACCACCACTGGACTGGCAGAGGTGCATATTATGCATACAGGGCATTCTGTGAAACGTCCGGTATAGAGCCATATGATATGGAGGACTACACAGCATATTCACTGGATAACTTTATAGGCACAATGTACGGATATACACAGGATACCACCCTGCTAGATAACCCCGACTTTGTAGAGTACTTTGTATTCTCTGACCCATACACAGCGGTGTCATACAGAAAAGGTGCACCGTTCGTTCCGTATCAGCATAGCTTGTGGGCAGACTATGCCACAGGTGGCAACTCCTACTCTGTTTTCTTGCATGGCGATTTCCCACATATAGAGGTAAAGACACAGAACACAAATGGCAAAAAACTAGCAATCGTAAAGGACTCGTTTGGCAATGCTTTTGCACCATTCACTGTGCCACATTACGAGGAAGTGCATATTATAGACCATAGGTATTTCGAGCGTGATTTTGTCAGCTTTGCAAAAGAAACAGGCATTACAGATGTGGTGTTTGTAACAAATACTTTTGCAGCGTGTACACCATACCACGTGCAGTGCATAGAAAATTTGAGCACACAGGAGTTTGCTAACTAATATCCACCATTCCTGCATATAAATTGATAAGAGGCTATAACCGACAATTATTGTTTCGTTGTAGCCTCTTTTGCTGTTTTTTCACAGTGTATTTGCACTAAAAAACAGGCTGTCGTATGTGCATTATAGTGTCTTGGAAATATTGACATTAAAATGTGTGTGTGATATATTTATTAGGTGTAGGTAGGTGGTATGAGCAACAAGTTTTTAGCACCTACGCTTTTTAATATTGTTCAAGTAAATATACTTGCAAACGATACTGGAGAGAACAACTGTTAAGCATCGCACAAAACCTGTCAAGATAGTCGCTAGGCGACATATTTACTACATAGGAGGAATATTTACCAGTGAAAAGTTTTATTTCCCCACAAGGGTATGTGACCAAGCTAGGTGTGTATGAAACACAGAGCGCAATAGGCAAGCTCAAGCGAGTTTTCGAGGATAATCTATCTGCCGAGCTTAACCTAAAACGAGTTTCTGCACCACTTTTTGTGTTGCCAGAATCTGGGCTGAACGACGACCTAAACGGAGTAGAAAGGGCTGTCCAGTTTTCCATAAAAAATATGTCAGCAGAAGCACAAGTAGTGCACTCGCTTGCAAAATGGAAACGTATGGCACTGCATAACTACGAGTTCCCTGTTGGCGAGGGCATTTACACAGATATGAATGCTATCCGTCGTGATGAGGATATGGACAATACCCACTCTATATATGTAGACCAGTGGGACTGGGAAAAGGTTATAGATGCTAGCACACGTAATATGGATACACTAACAACTACTGTGAATAAAATAGTAGAAGCTATTTGTGATACACTTGATGAGATGAAAAAAACTTATAGCACGCTGGATTTGGAGTTATCTCGCAAAGTTGCTTATATAACAACGCAGGAGCTAGAGGATTTGTACCCAGACCTAACCCCAAAAGAGCGCGAAAATGCATACACCAAGGAGCACGGAACAGTATTTCTGATGCAGATAGGTGATGTACTAAAATCTGGTGAGAGACACGATGGCAGAGCGCCAGACTATGATGACTGGGCAATGAATGGTGATATTCTTTTCTGGAATGAGCTACTGGGAATGGCTTTTGAGGTTTCTTCCATGGGCATACGTGTAGATGCACAGTCGCTGGATAGTCAGCTGAAAAAAGCAAACTGTGATGACAGACGTTGCCTAGATTTCCACAAAAAGCTACTAGCAAACGAGCTACCACTAACTATTGGTGGTGGAATAGGGCAGTCCAGACTGTGTATGTTGCTACTACAAAAAGCACATATCGGAGAAGTACAGGTTTCGGTATGGGATAGCAATACTTGTGAGAACGCAAAACTTGCTAGCGTAAAATTACTATAACGCTAATCAGCTATAAAATAATGAGGTATAACAACTATGTATGACAAGGTATCAAATTTATTCGGCTCCATGGTGTTCAATGATACTGTGATGAAAGAACGTCTACCAAAAGATGTCTACAAATCACTGAAAAAGACTGTAGCAGATGGAAAACAGCTAGAGCTAACAGTTGCAAACGTTGTGGCTGCTGCAATGAAAGACTGGGCACTAGAAAAAGGTGTGACACACTTTACACACTGGTTCCAGCCAATGACAGGTATAACAGCAGAAAAACACGATAGCTTTATAACCCCAGACGGTGTAGATAAAATAATAATGGAATTCTCTGGTAAGGCGCTAGTAAAGGGCGAGCCAGATGCGTCCAGTTTTCCATCTGGTGGTCTGCGTGCTACTTTTGAGGCTAGGGGATATACAGCGTGGGACCCATCCTCATATGCATTTATAAAAGATGGCATACTCTGCATACCTACTGCGTTTTATTCATATAGTGGTGAGTGTCTGGACAAAAAAACACCACTGCTACGCTCCATACAAACAGTCAGCGAGCAAGCACTAAGAGTTGTTAAGCTTTTTGGCAACACAAGCGCAAAACGTGTAGGTGCATGTGTGGGCGCAGAGCAAGAGTATTTCCTAATAGATAAAGATGTATATGCAAAAAGACCCGACCTAATATACTGTGGTAGAACACTTTTTGGTGCACGCCCATCAAAGGGACAAGAGATGGATGACCACTATTTTGGTAGCATAAAGAGCCGTGTTTCTGCTTATATGAAAGAGCTGGACGAGGAGCTATGGAAACTAGGTGTATTATCAAAAACCAAGCATAACGAGGTTGCACCATCACAGCATGAGCTTGCACCTATATTTGCACAGGCTAATATAGCAACAGACCACAACCAGATAATAATGGCACTTATGAAAAGCATTGCACCACGCCACAACCTTGCGTGTCTGCTACATGAAAAACCGTTCGAAGGTGTTAATGGTAGTGGTAAACACAATAACTGGTCACTAGCGACAGATACAGGGCTAAACCTGCTAGAGCCTGGTGACACACCATATGAGAATGCACAGTTCTTGCTGTTCCTTGTAGCTGTTATAAAGGCTGTTGATGAATACCAAGATGTACTACGTGTTTCTGTTGCAAGTGCTGGTAATGACCACAGACTGGGCGGACACGAGGCACCACCTGCTATTGTTTCTATTTTCTTGGGCGAAGAGCTAACAGAGATAATGATGGCGCTAGAGAACGATACATTGTACATAGGCAAAGAGAAAATGCATATGGAAATAGGTGCGACAGTACTGCCACCTATCCCAAAAGATACAACCGACCGTAACCGTACATCTCCTTTTGCATTTACTGGCAACAAGTTTGAGTTTAGAATGCCAGGCTCGGATTTTTCTATTGCAGGCCCCAATATAGTTCTTAACACAATAGTAGCAGAGGTGCTTAAACAATTTGCAGATGAGCTAGAAAACTCTGATAACTTCAAAGAGGATATGGCTGCGCTGATAAAACGCACTATAAAACAGCATAAGAGAATTATATTTAGCGGTAACGGCTATGACAATGCGTGGGTGGAAGAAGCAGAGAAACGTGGTCTGTCCAACCTAAAAACCACACCTGAGGTACTACCTGCATTTATTTCAGAAAAGAGCATAGAGCTGTTTACATCACATAGTGTATTTACAGAGAGCGAGCTACACTCTCGCTATGATATTCTGTTAGAGAGCTACTGCAAAACAATAAATATCGAGGCGCTAACCATGATAGACATGATGCACAAACTTATAATTCCATCAGTGCTAGACTATCAGGCGAAACTGGCAGAGGTGATTTTGCGTAAAGAGCAAGTGAGTGCAGTGCTATCTGTAGAGATGGAAACTAAGCTACTTACAAAAATATCTGATTTGTCAGAAAAACTATGGCACAACCTAGAGACACTTTCTCAAGAAACAACAGAAGTAAGAAATATAGCAAATAATCAGGAGCTTGCAAATGCATACAAAGACCGTGTGTGCACAGCAATGCAGAACTTGCGTACTGCTGTTGATGAGATAGAGTTGCTAGTAGGCGAGGAGTCTTGGGCTGTACCTACTTATGCAGAGCTACTATACAGTGTAAATGAGTAAATAAAACAATGGCGAGTACCAACTAAGAACAGTGGTACTCGCCATTTTTGCGTATTCAATTAGATATTAGTCATCATTGTCATCATCGTCATCGTCGTTGTCGTCATCGTCGTTGTCGTCATCGTCGTTGTCGTCATCGTCGTCATCGTCGTCATCGTCGTTGTCGTCATCGTCGTCGTCATCACGGTCATCACGGTCATCAC
>CAYJFF010000074.1:0-14776 GCA_964369345.1 uncultured Oscillospiraceae bacterium | reverse complement strand
CCCAACTCCGGACCAAGACCCAACTCCAGACCCAGACCCAACTCCAGACACAGAGCCTGAGCCAGAGCCTGAACGACCAACATATGATGATGAAGATGAGGAAGTTTATGACATTGATATTGTCATCGTAGGAAATGGTACAGTTACCCCAGATGGTGGTTACAATAGCTCACTGATGGTGGACGAAGGCGATGACAAAAAGTTCTACTTCAAGCCAGGTGTGGGACAAACTATAGTTGAACTATACATAGATGGTGAGCGTGTTGATATAACCGATGGCTACACATTTTTTAATGTTAGAAAAGACCATGTTATTAAAATAGTATTTTCATCGGCACACACAAACCCATCAACAGGCATTAGATAAATTATAACAAAAAGAAAGCTCAAACCTTGCAAATTACTGCTTGGTTTGAGCTTTTTAGTTTATTTTAGGTAGTTTCTTAGATATTTGCCAGTATATGAACTTTCGCAGCCTATTATTTTTTCTGGTGTTCCAGAAAATACAACAGTGCCACCCTTGTCGCCACCGTCAGGCCCCATATCAACAAGATAGTCGGCGGTTTTTATCACGTCCATATTATGCTCGATAGTTATAACTGTATTTCCAGCATCTACAAAGCGTTGCAGTACCTCTATCAATTTTTTGACATCAGCTGCGTGTAGCCCCGTTGTTGGCTCGTCCAGCAGATATACAGTTTTGCTAGTGCTACGCTTGGAAAGCTCCGTAGCTAGTTTGACACGCTGTGCCTCACCACCAGATAGCGTTGTTGCTGGCTGACCAATCTTGATATAGCCAAGACCTACATCAAACAGCGTTTGTAGTTTGCGCTTGATTTTGGGGTGATTAGCAAAAAAGTCCAAGCCTTCCTCCACAGTCATCTCTAGTATATCGTGGATATTCTTGCCTTTGTATTTAACTTCTAGCGTTTCTCGGTTATATCGCTTGCCTTTGCAGACCTCACAGGGGACAAAAACATCTGGCAAAAAGTGCATCTCTATCTTGAGAATACCATCACCCTCACACGCTTCGCACCTACCGCCCTTTACATTGAACGAAAAGCGACCAATCTTATATCCACGCATTTTAGCATCATTTGTGCTTGCAAACACCTCGCGAATATCATTGAATGTGCCTGTATATGTGGCAGGGTTTGAACGTGGTGTCCTGCCTATGGGTGACTGGTCTATCGCAATTATCTTGTCGATATTTTCGCTACCCTCGAGTGCCTTGAACTTGCCTGGGCGCACGCGTGAGCCATTAATCTCTGCGTTCAGCGCCTTGTACAAAACTTCGTTTATCAGGCTACTCTTACCAGAGCCAGACACGCCAGTTATCGCAACAAAAGTGCCCAGTGGTATCTTTACATTAACATTCTTTAGGTTGTTCTCGCTTGCACCCTTAACGGATAGAAAATCACCATTGCCCTTGCGACGTAGTGGTGGTAGCTCGACTTTTTCTCTGCCACTGAGGAACTTCCCAGTTATAGATTGCTCACAGTGCAAGATGTCCTCTGGTGCGCCAGCAAAAATAATCTCGCCACCGTGGATACCAGCGCCAGGCCCTACATCTACTATAAAGTCACAAGCGTGCATGGTGTCCTCGTCATGCTCTACCACTATCACAGTGTTGCCGAGGTCGCGTAGCTTTTTAAGTGTGGCAATGAGCCTGTCGTTATCACGCTGGTGCAGACCGATACTAGGCTCGTCCAAGATATACAAAACACCTACAAGTGATGAGCCAATCTGTGTTGCAAGGCGAATACGCTGGCTTTCACCACCTGATAGCGTGCCAGAAGAACGTGCCAGAGTTAGGTAATCAAGACCGACATTTGTTAGGAAACCTAGTCGCTCGTGTATCTCTTTTACTATCTGTGTTGCTATCATCTGCTGTGTCTGCGTTAGCTCCAGTGTACTAATAAAGTCAAACAAATTAACTACAGGCATTTTACATAGCTCTGCTATATTTTTACCGCCCACGGTTACAGCAAGCACTATATCACGTAGCCTGTCGCCCTTGCACACAGGGCACTCCACAGCTGTCATGTAGTTTGCTATCTCGTGTCGCATATACTCGCTGTTTGTTTCGTTAAAACGACGCTCGAGGTTATTTACAAGCCCCTCAAAGTCGGAGGTATATGTGCCCTCCATTGAGCCACCAGTGCGTTGCATTGCCATTTTTTCACCATTAGTTCCATAAAACAGCAAGTCCAGCTTATCTTGCGGAATATCTTTGACAGGGATATCCAGTGGCAGTCCGTAGTTATCACGCAGGCCATTGAAATACATCTCGGCAATGCCACCATCAACATATGACCAGCCAGAGGTGCGTATGCCACCATCTTTTATGCTCAAATTCTTGTCTTTTATCATTAGTGTGGGGTCTACTTTACGGAAAACACCCAGTCCAGTACAGCGTTCACACGCACCATAGGGGTTGTTGAACGAAAACATACGTGGTGTCAGCTCGTCTACAGATATACCATGCTCAGGGCAGGCATAGTTCTGTGAAAAAAGTATCTCCTCGCCGTCTATTACATCGACAAGCGCAGTGCCACCAGTCAGTGCTGATGCTGTTTCTATAGAGTCTGCAAGGCGGGAGCGAATATCTGGTTTCATCACCAGCCTGTCCACTACAATCTCTATGTTATGTCGCTTGTTTTTCTCTAGCTTAATCTCATCAGTAAGGTCGTACATTATGCCGTCTACACGCACACGCACGTAGCCACTACGGCGAGCAGCGTCAAATTCTTTTGTATGCTCACCCTTTTTCTGGCTAACCACAGGCGCCATAATTTGCATTCTTGTGCCCTCTGGCAGTGCCATAACTTTATCTACAATCTGGTCCACTGTCTGCTGTTCTATCACTCTACCACATTTTGGGCAGTGGGGTGTGCCCACACGTGCATATAGCAGACGCAGGTAGTCATAAATCTCTGTTACTGTGCCCACTGTGGAGCGTGGGTTTTTGCTAGTGGTTTTTTGGTCGATGGATATAGCAGGGGAAAGCCCCTCTATATAGTCCACATCTGGTTTGTCCATCTGCCCCAGAAACTGCCTTGCATATGCAGATAAACTCTCCACATACCTACGCTGTCCATCGGCATATATGGTATCAAAAGCAAGCGAGGTCTTACCAGAGCCAGAAAGCCCTGTAAATACAATTAGCTTGTCCCTAGGTAGCTCCAAATTAATGTTTTTTAGGTTGTTCTCGCGTGCACCTTTTATAATAATCTTATCTTTACCCAAAATTTTACTCCTCTATTATTCAAGCCCACCTTGGAGCTTTATTTCTTCTATTCTATCACGCAGATATGCAGCGTGCTCAAACTCCAGTAGTTTTGCGGCTGTTTTCATCTCTGCTGTTAGCTTATGCACCATCATGTGTGCATCTTTCTTGCTAATGCGTTTCATGCTATGCTTTTTGTCACCACTCTCGGTAGTAGATATTTCCAGTATATCACGGATATCTTTTTTGACAGAGCGTGGCGTTATTCCGTGTTTCTCATTAAACGCCTTTTGTATATCGCGTCGTCTATAGGTCTCTGTTATTGCCCTTTCCATAGAGCGTGTGACATTGTCGGCGTACATAATAACTTTACCATCTTCGCTACGTGCTGCCCTACCTATTATCTGGACTAGCGATGTTTCCGAGCGCAAAAAGCCTTCTTTATCTGCGTCCAGTATTGCCACAAGCGCAACTTCTGGGATATCAAGACCCTCACGCAACAGATTGATACCTATAAGCACATCATACACACCACGGCGCAGGTCACGTATTAGCTCCATACGCTCTATAGTGTCGATATCGTGGTGCATATAGCGCACCTTTATACCCACTTGCTCCAGATACGCTGTCAAATCCTCTGCCATTTTCTTGGTAAGCGTAGTTACTAGCACACGCTGCTGTTCTGCAACACGCTTGTTAATCTCGGAGATTAGGTCGTCTATCTGCCCGTCAACAGGTCGCACAGAAATCTCTGGGTCCAGCAGTCCAGTAGGGCGAATAACCTGCTCCACAATGGTGTCGCTACGCTCTCGCTCAAACTCGCCAGGCGTGGCACTTACATATATTATTTGGTTAAGCTTTTGGTAAAATTCATCAAAATTTAGTGGGCGGTTATCGAGTGCAGATGGCAACCTAAAACCAAACTCTATTAGGTTTAGCTTGCGTGCTCTATCGCCACCATACATGCCACGCACCTGTGGTAGCATAACATGGGACTCGTCCACGAACAGCAAAAAGTCATCTGGAAAATAGTCCAGCAGTGTAAAAGGTGTGCTACCAGGCTCACGCTGGGATAACACAGCAGAGTAGTTCTCAATACCAGAACAAAAACCTATCTCACCGAGCATTTCTGTGTCGTAGTTTACACGCTCTGCTATACGCTGTGCCTCTATAAACTTGCCATCATCGTGGAAGAATTTTACACGGTCGTCACACTCTTTTTTTATCTCGTCTATGGACTGTAGCAGCCTGTCGTGTGGGATAATATAGTGTGATGCAGGGTAGATACTGATGTGTGAAACAAAGTTTTTTACCTCGCCAGTTACAGTGTTAATCTCCCCTATGCGCTCTATCTCGTCGCCAAAAAACTCTATGCGTATAGCTGTGTCGTTGGAGTATACAGGGTATATCTCCACCACATCACCACGCACACGGAATTTATTACGCACAAAGTTTATGTCGTTACGCTCATACTGTATCTCTACAAGTTTTTTTAGTAGCTCGTCCCTGTTTTTCTCCATGCCCACACGTAGCGATACCACCATACTTTTGTAGTCTATTGGTGCGCCAAGAGTGTATATACAGGATACACTAGCTACTATTATAACATCACGTCGCTCGCCCAGTGCACAGGTGGCGGAGTGGCGTAGCTTTTCTATCTCATCGTTAATAGAGCTGTCTTTTTCTATATAGGTATCAGTTGCGGCTATATATGCCTCTGGCTGATAATAATCGTAGTACGACACGAAATATTCTACTGCATTTTCTGGGAAAAACTCCTTAAACTCTGCACATAGCTGTGCGGCAAGAGTCTTGTTATGCGCAAGTACCAGTGTGGGTCTGTTTACATTTGCTATAATATTTGCCATGGTAAATGTTTTACCAGAGCCTGTAACACCGAGCAGTGTTTGCTCACGCACACCGTCTTCTACACCCTGCGCTAGTTTGTTTATTGCCTCTGGCTGGTCGCCCATGGGCTGGAATGGTGAATGTAAGCGAAAAATACTTTCCATAATGTTCTCCTTTTCAGTGTTTGTTGTGGCTTAACGGAGCAAATATCGACAAAAACACGAACTAATGTACTTCTATACTATTCTATCAGTTTTTATATGTTTTTGCAATGTTTTTCAAAGCGATTTATGACAAATTTTCACCTTGTTCACAGAATGACTTTTACAACATGTATTGGCAATAAAGCAACTTAAATTTATAGTATTACTAATAGGCTATTCGCCTATGTGAATATGAAATAATGTGGATACTGTGTATTTTTACCTATAATAATATTTGATAAAAACTACATAACTATAAAATTATAATTTTATAGTTACAAAAATGGCGATTTAGCCTAAAACATCAACTTGTTTTGTGGAAAAAAAGATAAAAAATACAAAAGCAAGTGCTATATATGGCAAATTATAGTGAAAATCTTGTTTTTTAGCGAGAATTGTCGAATTTGTAAAAAATATCAATATACATTATAAACTATAGTATGTTATACTATGATTGCTTGATAATGCGTTTGTATACCATAAAGTATGCAAATTTTTTGTATTTTACATAGTAAAATATAGAGTTGACATGCCCATAGGGCGGCACTAAAAATAAACAGCACATCTCGCATGGCGTTTATTCCTATGCACCTACTATTGAAGATGTGTATAAATAATCCTACGTTATCTAAGGCTAGGGGGGATATTGTGACTATAGGTATAGAGGACTTTGAATTAACAAGTATACATCCTGATTTTGGTGTTCCTAGATACGAAAAATACAGGTATGATTTAATAAAGAATAAGTATACTAAAATGTGCATGACACATATTATAAATGCAGATATGATGATTGCAACGTTTGGTGAGGAGCTATATAATCAGAGTTGCAAAGAGGTCCTGGCTACTGTGAAAGACGGCTTGATAACAATGGGGCTTGATAGTGTCATAAATTTATATGTAAACGACTATAGAAGTTTTTTGGTTGTTGCAAATGATGACATAGGCGATAGCGAGTTTGAGATGGTAATGAGAGCGTTTTATGAACAATACCAAAGGTCTACAGCTCAAGCTACAGCGATAAGTGGTGTTTCTAGGTTTGTTATAGTGCTGGGCGAGGGCGATATGGTGGACAGGGCAAAAAGCGCACTATATATGCACAAGAAAAATCAGAACAACTACATAATAGCTGCTAATGAAAAAGCTCAGTTAACAGAAGAAACTGAGCATTTTATAAAAGTGTTCGAGCTGATAAACTATGCTATCGAGAATGACCGTGTTTTTCCATACTATCAGGGACTACACAATAATGTAACTGGCTGTATAGATAAATATGAGGCGCTTATGCGTGTGGGCGATAGGGACGGCAAAATATACCCACCTGGGTTGTTTTTGGACGTAGCAAAAAAATTCAAGCTATACCCCACACTTAGTAAAATACTCATAGGCAAAGCACTTGATGATTTTAGGGACAAGAAAAGCTCTGTTTCTATCAATTTATCACTATATGATATAGAGAGTGATGAATTTTCTGAGTGGTTTTTTAAGAGACTAGAGAGTTTCCCAGACAGAAACAGGCTGATTATTGAGTTTGTAGAAACCGAGGATTACAAGAGAGGCGACCAGCTGTTCCAGTTCCTAAAACGTGTTACAGAGATAGGTTGCAAAATCGCTGTTGATGACTTTGGCGTTGGTTTTTCTACATATACATCAGTAATAGCGCTAAAGCCTAATATAGTAAAAATTGATGGTGATATAATAAGAAATCTATGCACAAACAAAGATAGCTTGACTATACTAAACTCAATATGCTATATGTCCAAGCTGATAGGTGCTAAAACAGTGGCAGAGTTTGTGGAAGACGCCGATATACAAAAAATATTGATAGATGAAAACGTGACGTATTCACAAGGGTATTATTTTGCAAAGCCAACACCATTCGCAGAGCTTATAATAGAATAAATATAAAAAAACAGCGTGAGGTAGCATTCACGCTGTTTTTATGCTCGGAGAGCTGTTGGGAGCACGCCCGCCAGCAAATTTGGCACGAAGTATTAATGTGTTTGTGGTGGGATATTTATTTTTTCTTTTTCCAAAAAGGTGATGCAAGGGTAAGTGCTGCGCGGATAATAGGGTCATCAAGCTCTTTGTGGGCTTCCTTTAGTTTTGTGGGGATATCTATTGCTTGTGGACAGTGCTTGGTACATTTGCCACAGGCGGTACACAGGTTGGCACCAGATTTTCTATCTCCCAACATGCCTGCGCTACGCCCTAGATACTGGTATTTTATAACCCTGTTATTACCAAAAAAATACTTGCTGTTGTAGTCGCTAAAAATAGATGGAATATCCACACCAAAAGGACAGGGAACACAATAGCCACAGCCAGTACAGGGGACTTTCATTAGCTCGCCATACACTGCTTTTACACGCTCGATTAACTGGTGCTCGTCAGCAGTCATAGTGTTTGGCGCAGTTATGCTAGCTACACCTATATTCTCCATGATATGCTCATTAACATTCATACCGCTGAGCACGGTGGCTACTTCGTGGTGGTTCATAATATAGCGCATACCCCAGTAGGCAGCACTCTTTTTTTCTTTGTGCTCGCTGAATATAGCCTTTACCTTGTCGGGTGCTTTTGCCGCTAGCGCACCACCACGCAGTGGCTCCATAACTGCAACACCAATACCCAGCTCGTGAGCACGCCTCATACCAGCAATACCAGCTTGGTTATGCTCATCTAGGTAGTTATACTGTATCTGGCAGAACTCCCACGGATAGTCCTCCAAAATCTTTATGAATTCTTCTGGCCTACCATGAAAAGAAAAGCCAATATGCCTGATAGCACCAGCTTTTTTATGCCGTTCTAGGAACTCGAGCACACCAAAAGATTTTAGACGCTCCCAGTCACCAAGACTACTGAGCATATGTATAAGATAAAAATCTATATAGTCGGTATCAAGGCGTGCAAGCTGTGTGGCAAAGAATTTCTCTATTTGCTCCGCCCTTAGTATCAGAAAAGTAGGTAGCTTGTCCGCTATATAAACAGTGTCCCTGATGTTGTTTTCTTTTATAAACTCACCAAGTAGCACCTCGCTCTTGCCAGAGTGATATGGATATGCAGTGTCGTAATAGTTAACTCCGTTATCATATGCAAGTTTCATCTGCGAAAAAGTAAGTTCTTTATCTATGCTATTGCCCTTTGATGGAAAGCGCATACAGCCATAACCCAGCAGTGATACATCTGGCCCATTTTGTACTAATTTTCTATATTGCATAGCAATGCTCCATTCTGCCGAATTTAATCAGCACAGACGATATAAGTTTGTGATATACTTTTATTTTAGTATATAGTTTGTGCCCTGTTTTGTCAAAGAACTGTGTGTTAATAAAGTGTTTATGATGTGAAATTGTTTTTCTTGAACTCCTTTGGTGTTGCTTTGACCTCTGCCTTAAACACCTTGATAAAGTAGTTATAATCGCCAATCCCCACGCTCTCTGCTATCTCAGCGAGTGACAAATTTGTGTTCAGCATTAGCTCTTTTGCACGCTCTATGCGCACCTTGCGTATGTACTTTGCTATGCTAGTGCCATATATTTGCTTTGTCTTTTGGTGTAAATTTGTCTTGCGAAGGTTAAACTTACTGCATAGCTCCTCTATCTCCAAATTCCCAGAGATATTCTCGGCTATATACTCATCTAGCTGTGCCTCCAGAGTATCTTTTTCCACACCACCCAGCTGTTGCAGGTGATAGCTGTACAGCAATAGCATATTTACTATGGAGCTAACAGTTTGCACATCTGTTTGCTTTACCCTAGCAAAACTTTCCACAAGTTTTTGTGCATCCAGTGGATAATTTTGCAGTTTTAGCATCACATTTGCCAGCAAATCTTTATCATCAACCACCATCTGCCCAAGCATAATGTATGCTATGGCTCTGTCAGCCTTTAATATAGGCACGATAATTTCACACATACCCAGATGACAGTTATACTTGATGTAGGTTTTGTTCTGCTTGCAGTAGTTAAACGCCGAATAATCACAGTTTTTACAGGCACTATTAACTTCCTCTACTGTGCGGATATACCTACAAAAGTCACAAAGGCGTGATGGATAAGCAGAGATTTCGTTGAAATTCTCATCAAATAAGCCGACCCTACAGCCTGTGAGATTATAAATATCACCGAGAATATCACCGATATGTTTTAGTGCAAAACGCATAATATCCACCTCGCTATATAGCTGAACAAATTTACAGTTTTTCTGTTCTCTATTGCCTATAATTATATATCAAAATATGCTACAATTCAAGTATTATTTGTTGTAGGAGGATACCAAGATGACACGCAGACAGGCTGTTATTGATGCACTCAACCATAAGAATACGGAGAAAATACCCTACCACCTAGATTTTACAGAGCAGGCACTGGAGCAACTAATAGATTACACAAAAGACCCAGATATAGAGAAAAAACTGGGCGAATACCTAGTGTATAAGCAGTACTGGGGCTGGCCAACAGAGCTTGCAGACAAACCTGGGTACTACAAAGATGAGTTCGGTGTTGTGTGGAACAGGAACGGTGCAGATAAAGATATAGGGCTACCCGATGAATACCAAATTGATGACATAGAAACTACTACATATACTTTCCCCAAATTTGATGAAGCGCGCCTGCGTGAGGAGTGCGAGGAGCTAACAAAGGACAAAGAAAATGACGATAGATTTGTTATGTATGGCTTTGGTTTCTTGATGTTTGAGCGTGCATGGTCACTTGCTGGTATGGAGAATGTACTCTGTGGCATGGTGGCGTGCCCAGACGAAACGCGTGAGTTTTTTGACAGGATAGGCGACTATTACTGCGACCTCATAGATGTAGCACTAGAGTATGACTTTGATGGAATTTATTTTGGTGATGACTGGGGACAGCAAAAAGGCTTGATAATGGGGCCTAACCACTGGCGAGAGTTCATCAAGCCACAGATGGCAAAGCTATACAAAAAGGTAAAGGATAAGGGGCTATTTGTTCTGCAACACTCTTGTGGAGATTGCCACGAGATTTTCCCAGACCTCATAGAGATTGGGCTTGATTGCTACCAGACTTTCCAGCCAGAAGTATATGATATAGTGAAGATAAAAGAGCAGTATGGTGACAAGCTTGCTTTTTGGGGGAGTGTGTCTACACAGCAGGTGCTACCATATGTTACCCCAGAGGAAGTAAAAGCAGAAGTAAAGCGTCTTGCAGACATATTGTACAAAGACGGTGGACTTATTATAGCGCCAACACACGCACTAGCATTTGATGTACCACCACAGAATATTCTGGCAATGGTAGAGGCTTTTAAAGATTTAAAATAGGATAAATAATGTGAAAAAGAGTTCCATACAAGTGTGGAGCTCTTTGTTTTTTTGACAATCGCTCGCCAAATTGTAAAGAAATTGCAAACAATTTAAGGGACATTTTTACTAACACAAGAGCGTAGGATATTTTGCATAAATAAATTAACTGTTAATTGGCTATTGTGAATTTTAAAAATGTAAACATGCTTTAAAAAAGGTAAATAATAGACACAGCAACAGCAGATTATGGTTATTATCTATAAAATTCACTGCGATAATTATGCGAATTTATCACAACTAGACACTGATAATTCTTTGTGATATACTTTGTTATCAAATATATAAGAACAATCAAGGGGGACAAAAATAGTGAAACAACCTAATATTATTATGGTATTTCCAGACCAGTTCAATTCTCGTGCACTAGGTTTTAGGGGTGAGTTGCCTGTAAAAACACCAAACCTAGATGAGTTTGCAAGTGATGCACTTGTACTAGAGAATGCAGTGAGTAACTATCCACTTTGTAGTCCATACCGTGGAATGTTGATGTCTGGCAGATATCCATGGAAAAATGGTGTAACAAGTAACTGCAATACTGCACGTAATGCATATGGTGTATACCTAAAGAGGGACGAACGCTGTATAAGTGATGTTCTGGCAGAGAATGGCTATGATGTTGGCTATATCGGCAAATGGCACCTAGACCCCCCAGAGGTAAAGCACCTACCATATATTGCAGGCTACCGTGAGCAAAATGCAGTGTGGGATAGCTACACACTGAAAAATAGACGCCACCAAATGAATTTCTGGCACGCATATGGTGCACATGACAAGCATTTCGAGCCACATTACTGGCACAATGATGACCCAGTAGAGAATGTTATTTCACCAAAGATGTGGTCCGTAGAACACGAAACAGATGTTGCACTGGATTTTATAAATAACAAAGATAATTGTCGTGATGAGAACAAGCCGTTTATGCTGTTTCTTGCACACAACCCACCACATAACCCATATGACGAAACACCACAGAAGTATATGGATGAGTACAAGGATATGAGCATAGAGGAGCTACTGTGCTCACCAAACTTTATGGATAGCAACCCACCAGAGCTTGCAGACGAGAAAGATGTAGAGGGTGGCGAAAGAGCAAGAGAGGGTGTGCGTGGCTATTATGGTGCTGTTACTGGTGTAGATGACCACTTTGGCAAAATAATAAGCACACTAAAAGAAAAAGGCATATATGATGACACTATCGTGATATTTTCGTCCGACCACGGTGACCAAATGGGTAGCCATAATAAAATGGGCAAAGGCTCTTGGTTCAGTGAGAGCTACAAAATACCATTCATCATCAGGTACCCCAAGAAAATAAAACCGGGTAAAACAGACTTTATCATGAATGTGCCAGATATGATGCCAACACTACTAAGCCTGTGTGGGCTAGAAGATAAGCTACCAGAAAAAGCACAGGGTGATGACAAAACAGCGTATATGGCAGGCAAGGAAGATGACGGTACTTGTGGATTGTACTTCCAGTTTGGTCATAGCGAAACAAAACGTGGCATAAAAACAAAGGAATACACTTTTGTAGCATCTGTAGACTTTGCAGATAACGAAACTTTCTATCTATATGATGATATCAACGACCCATATCAGCTAAATGAAATATCAAAAGAGAAACCAGAACTATGCAAAGAGCTGTACAAGCAAATGTGGGAGCTACTGGAAAAATATGAGTATAATAGACCATAATGCAACTAGCCAGTGCAATAATTCCCTAGATATGGTTGATGCATATCACTTTCTATATATAAAGGAGAAATACCCATGGGTAAATATGGAATAGACAAAAAACACTATGAATATGGCAGTTTGAGTACTGAATACATGGTCCCAGAGAATACAGCAGAGCAACAAAAAGAAAAAGAAACAGATATGGTGAGGATACTGCACAAAATAGCAGAGGGCACAATACGTGCAAAATCCTACAAAGATATGACAGAGACAGACAGTAGCACAAAAGCTATGGCTATGCTAGAGAGCTTGCCAGAAGATGGCGTGTTTGCTGACTTGCCTATTGTCTTTGAGAATGGAGCAACGGGGCTTGGTAGGCTGACATATATAGTAGCAGAGCTGTTCCACCACCATATACACAAAAAATCGCTGGCAGATGTACCGACAAAAGTAAAAACAGGCTTGATAAAATATATGCGTGCAGAGCTAGACCACGAGGACAAAGGTCCGTCACGTTTCCACACTGCGTGCTTTATGGTGCCCACTTGTGCGATGAACTTGTTCTTGTCGCTACTGCCAGATATGCTAGCAATAGAGAGCGAGGAAAACACAAACGAGCTAGATAGCCAGCTATACACCACTATCTGTGACACTATGATGCAGGCGTGGTATCTGCCACTAAGAGGCGATGAAACTGATGAGCATGTAGTTACAGTGCCACGTTTTAGACAGCATGTGTGGTGGGAGGGTGGCAATGGCCTTACATATCGCCCTGTATACTATGTAGCTGTGTGCTTGCGCGATGTAGCAATGATGGACCTACTGATGTATGTAGCGCTTGAGGCATCACGTTCACGCTCGGCATTTACAGAGAAATCTTTCTGGGCAGAGGGTGTGTGCTCGGACGGTTGGGGCTGGGGACATGGCAACCAGACCTATAACAACGGCTACCCCATAGGCAGTGTAAAGAGCACAATAACTATGATGACGGACGTAAAAGGCACTGCATGGGAATACATGCTACCAATGTTTGACTATGGCAATTTCTTGAGCCTAGTGCGTGGGCTAACATGGAATATAAACAAGACTTTCTTTCCGCCTACAATGAGCAGGCATTGTTTCTATGCGCCAGTATCTGCAAATACAAAATCCAGTGCATATAGCACACAAACAGCTACAGAAATAGCAAAAACACTGTATGATGATTTTTGTCCCTATATGCCGGACGAGATGGTAACAGAGCTAAAGAGGCTTATCGACTGTAGCTACGACGATATGGGCGAGTTCAGCGAGAATTATATGGGTAGCAGATATTTCTACAACAATGACTGCTTAGTTACAAAGAATGACAATAGGTTTTACCTAATAAGCATGGCATCTAGCAGGCTAAAGGGCGCAGAGTGTGCAGACTATATGGCTGATACACGCAACTTTTTCCTAAAAGATGGACTGCATTTTATCCAGAGAACGGACGATACCTACAAAGAGGTTATGGGCACGTGGAACATGACACATCTGCCAGGTGTTACATCTCGCCATTTGGAAAAAGAAAACCTGATGTCCGAGGTTAACTGGAGTGGCTACAACAGCAAGCATAACTATGCTGTGGGTGTCGCTTGCGAAGATGATGCAGTATGTGGCTTTATATTTGAAAAAGACGATAAGCGTCACAGAGATGGCGCAGGCGATGCACGTAGAAAATATACAAAAGAGATGATGGGTGTACTAGCTTATAAATCTACTTTTGTGCATGGCGATACTATAGTTTGCCTAGGGTGTGGGATAACGGATAACAAAGCAGAGTATGGCAATGATATCATCACAACTGTGAATAACGTGCTCAGTGACGGTACACGTATCTATGGCGAGGATAATGACTTTGCTGGCAATACTGTGAGCGAAGAAAACATTTACCTGACAAATGGTGGCGTTATGTATGGTGTGCTTGCAAGCGCACAGGGCAAAGCAACACTATCTGTGGAAAACCGTGCTACAGACTGGGTATACCTAAATGCTTGTAATAAAGATGAGCATAACAGCATAGTGCCTGTTATGGAGCTTGGGATTAACCATGGAAAAGCACCACAAAACGCTACCTACAGCTACTGGGCATACTGCAACACGGACAAAACCCCAACCGAGATAGAAGCAAGCTTTGATATACTGCAAAACACCAAAAAAGCACAAGCAGTGAGCTTTGCTGGGGACAACCTACACCAAGTTATTTTCTATGTAAAAAGCTTGGTAGAAACAGACACCTTGTATATGGAGGTATCTGCACCTTGCGCTGTTATGCTTAAAAAAATAGCAGATAGTGAGTACAGCATATATGTGTGCGATGCACTGCAAGATACTACACTCAACGAAATAACTATTACATTCCAGACTGCTGATATGGCAGAAAAAACTACAGTGACTATGGACTTGCCACAGAAAGAACGTCGTGGCTCACAGGCTAGTGCAAATATTAAAGTATAA
>CAYJFF010000073.1:0-14820 GCA_964369345.1 uncultured Oscillospiraceae bacterium | reverse complement strand
TGACAATGTCGATGTAAAAAACCAGCAGTGTAAAAGCACTGCGCTACATATATATATATATATATATATATATCAATTATTCGTTGTAAAAAATGTATTTTAACTACAGAATTTCGTTGTAATTTTTGTTGTAGTGTGTTATGATATAGTCAAAACAGTTGTAGGAGGTGTTTTGTTTGTATAGATTTGCAATAGAAGATTTGCGTAAATGGAAAGATAGTTGCCATAGAAAGCCTTTAATTATAGAGGGCGCAAGACAGGTCGGAAAAACTTGGCTTATGAGAGAGTTTGGCACATCTGCATATGAAAACACAGCATATATCAATTTTGATGCAAACAAGCAAATGGCAGACCTTTTTGCAAGCGACCTTAATATCTCTCGCATCATTCTCGGACTGGAACTCTATATCGGTAAGAAAATTGACCCAGAAAAAACCTTGATTATTTTTGATGAGATACAGGAAGTGCCAAAAGCACTGTCCAGCCTAAAATATTTCTACGAAAATGCACCCCAGTATCATATAATTTGTGCAGGGTCTTTACTTGGTATAGCGCTACATGGTGGCACATCATTCCCTGTGGGAAAGGTGGATTTCTTGAATTTATACCCACTCTCATTCTGTGAATTTTTAACAGCGATGGGAAACGAGCGTTTTGTAGAACTTCTCAATAGCCGAGACTTTGAGATGGTAACAAGCTTTAAGCAGATATACATTGATATGCTCAAGCAATATTATTTTGTGGGGGGCATGCCTGAGGCAGTGCAGATTTTTTCTGAAAACAAGGATTTTAATGAAGTGCGACAAATTCAGCAGAGAATACTATCGGCATATGAACAGGACTTTTCTAAGCACGCACCAATTGAAATTGTGCCCAAACTGCGTATGATATGGAACAGTATACCGTCACAGCTTGCAAAGGAAAACAAAAAGTTTATCTATGGGCTTGTCCGTGAGGGCGGTCGTGCCAAGGATTACGAAACAGCTCTTATGTGGCTTTCGGACTGTGGGCTGATACATAAAATCAGTCGTGTTACAGGGGTGGGTATGCCACTTAAAGCATATGAAGATTTAAAGGCGTTCAAGCTATTTATGGTTGATGTAGGTTTGCTTGGCTGTATGACTGGTATCGCTGCTCGCACAATTTTAAGTGGAAATGATATGTTTACTGAGTTTAAAGGTGCGCTCACTGAACAATTTGTCTGCCAAGAGCTTAAAACTATAAAAAATCTTAGTATCTATTATTACACAAACGACCGTGGCAGTTGTGAGGTTGATTTTGTGATTGATGATGGCGAAAAAATTATACCTGTAGAGGTAAAAGCTGAAACAAACCTAAAAGCCAAGAGCCTTAAAACTTACTGTGAGAAATTCCGTCCAGAGATTGCTGTACGCTCATCTATGTCGGACTACAAGAAAGAAGATTGGCTTGTCAATTTGCCACTTTATGGGATAGGTGGAATAAATGAAATCACTAAATTATAGCATAGACTTTCAAGAGCAAGAGAAACCCTCTTGCTTTTTCCATATCCTTATGTTACAATGTTGTTAGTAATTATATATATTGAGGTGATTATATTGATAGAAAATTTTGGCATAGCAGGCTACTGTCGTATCTCGGTGGACGAGGAGCAAGACCGTGATAATACCTCCATAGAGAACCAAAAGGCGATTATTGAGGATTTTGTGAAAAAGCACTTCCCAAGCTCCACACTTACTTTTTATGAGGATAGGGACAAAAGTGGCTATACATTTGAACAGCGTGAGGGCTATCAGCTTATGCGACGTGAGCTAATAAGTCACAAAAAAGATATACTCATAGTCAAGGACTTCTCTCGTTTCTCTCGCCGAAACTCCCGTGGGCTTGTGGAGCTTGAGGACTTGCGTGATGTAGGCTGTCGCATTATTTCTATTGGTGATAATATCGACTTTCCCAATGATGATGACTGGCTGAAAATACAGTTTCAGTTTTTGATTAACGAAATGCCGGTAACCGATACGAGCAAAAAAGTGAAATCTGTTATCAAACGTCGCCAAGCAGATGCAAACTGGATTTGTGCCGCACCTTATGGCTATATCATCAATAAAAAAGGGCAGTTTGAGCTTGTGCCAGAGCAAGCGGAGGTTATCCGCAAGGTGTTTGAGCTATATATAGATGGTTGGGGATATAAAAAAATTGCAAATTATCTCACTGATGAGAAAATCCCAACCCCACGTATGGACGAGAAAGCACGCAAAGAGGCACAGGGTGAGCAGTGCAATCATAAGGCAAAACCCGAGTGGAGCATAATCACTATACAGGGGATTTTGGATAATGATTTTTATATTGGCACTCTCCGTCAGGGCAAGTTCACACGCAAAAAAATTAATGGTGCAGATATGAAGAAAGACGAAAGCGACCACATTGTCTTTGAAAATCACCACCAAGCGATAATTGATTATCGTACATTCCGTACAGCAAAAGCCCAAAGGGAGCAGAGGACAAAGAGCAATTACCGCGGTGTCAAGGTTTATGACAATGTCTATTCTGGGCTACTGTCCTGTGGGGACTGTGGTGCGCCAATGTTTGCTATGAGCAGGAGCGACCTTAAAGATGCCTACCGTTGTGGTACATATCATCGACGTGGGCTAAAGGGTTGCACAAGTCATCATATTCGTGTTGAGAAACTGGACGAGCTTATAAAAGAGTATGTAAAGCTTGTTATGAACAACTCTGCTGATATCATAGAGCGACTTAATACCAACCTCGAAAACGAACGAGATGACATCAAAGAAACTGAAATCTCTGCTGAAAATCTTGCTGTTATCCTTGCTGATTTACAAGAGGAGATGAAAGCCACAAAGCGACAACGCATACGTGATATTATGAAACACCCAGAACAAGAAGCACTTCTCGAGGAAACCTATGACGAGCTTGAGAGCGACCTTGCAAAACGCATAGAGGGGTTACAAAACCAAATTGCCCTCACCGAAAATAAGCGCAACACCATTATCCAAGTCAATCGCATTGCAAAAACTGCTATGGACGTGTTCGCTGATATTCTCGCAAAACCAAAGCTTGACAAGGCAGACTTGGAGCTTATAATCAAGGGTATAAAAGTATTTGAGGACCATATCGAGATAGATTTGCAGGCAGATATTGATGATATAATTCGCTGTGGCATGTTCTCGGAGGAAGATGAAAAACAGGTGGTAGGCGTAAATTTTAATATAGGCACGGAGGATAGCTCAAAAAATGAAAAAACCATTGTCCAGAGCTCAAATAAGCGTAAGGACAAGGTCTTTCGTGTCAATGTAATCAGCGGCGGCGACCCACTAGAAATATTCACGAATAACAATGGAGAGGTAATATTCAAGAAATACTCACCCATAGGGGAGCTAGGGAAATTTGCAGAGGACTATGCAGATGTACTTGCAAAAACCAGTGGTTTCCCAGCCATAATATGTGACCGTGACCATGTTATAGCGGCTACAGGTATCGCAAAAAAAGAGATACTAAACCGCAGAATTTCTATAAATCTAGAGGATATAGTGGACGAGCGCAAGGGATATTTTGCTATGGACAGTGAACCACCACTGCTACCTGTAGAGGGCGCAGAGCACCTAGCGCTTGTGCAGTCACCCATACTTTCTGCTGGTGATATATGTGGCAGTGCATTACTACTAAAAAACTCACCCAAGGACAAGGCGAGCGAGGCAGAAGCCAAGCTGATAGTAGCGGCGGCGACTTTCCTGGGAAAGCAGATGGAGCAATAGAAAAAACGAGTAGGGCTGATAGTAGCTCTACTCGTTTTTTGTGTAAATGCTTATAAATATTGTTTAACTATAGCTCTACTCGGAAAGTGAGGAGCTTGTCTGGGTTTTCTACTATATTTATTTTGCCATGGTGGTTTTGCACTATAGATTTTGCTATGGATAGCCCAATGCCAAAACCGCTAACTTTGCTGTTTCTGGAGCTGTCTGCACGGTAAAATCTATCAAACCATTTCTTGGTATTTGATGTGTTTTCTGCGTAGTTGCTTATCTCCAGTATCGCCTTGCTCTTGTGCTTGGTCAAAGAAATAGTAATATCTTTCTCTGCAATGCCATATTTTATTGCGTTCTCGACAAGTGTAGAGATGAGAACACGTATGGACTGTTCCTCGCCACAATATGTTATATTTTGCTGTACATTTAGCTTTAGGGGCTTGCTATCCCGCTGGGATATACTCTCGAAAGACTCCGTAACCTCAGTAACAGCATCAGAAAGCGAGAAATCACACCTGATATAAGTTGCCTTGCCCTCCTCTAGCTTTGTTAGCGATATAAGACTACTTATAAGCTCGTTTAGCCTGTTGATTTGGTTATGTGTACTCTTGCTCCACTGCGTCTGCCCAGCTGATAGCTCCTGCACCTCTGTATTTGTCTTGATGATAGTGAGCGGGGTCTTTAGCTCGTGGCTGATGTTGGTTATAAATTCCTTTTGCTTTTCGTTGCTTATCACAATGGGTGCAATGGCTTTTTTTGATAAAAAGAACACAAGCACAAAAACAAGTACAAGAGCCACTGTACATATTGCTAGGCTTGCTTCAAACAATACCCAGAACATATATGTAATCTCAGAAATATCCACAAAGATTATTAAGCTGCCATCATCTTCTGGCAAAATCTCATACTTAAAATTATTTACAAAACCGCTTGTTTCGTCATATGTTAGAATAAGATTGGTGAATTCCTCTACACTTTCTTCATCCATATAGAAAACACCCTGCATATTAGTGTCTGTAATGTTATCGTTCTCGTCTAACTTAACAGAGATAAATTTAGGGATATATTGATTATTACGAATATCCATATTTGGGAACCTATCGTTCCTTACTTTTTTCATATCAAACTCAAACGGTTCACCGTAATTCTCGGAAATAAGAGATATCATTTCGTTGCCTACAGTGTGAATTTGCATATATGCCATAATATTAATAAATGTAGCGATACCGAACAAAACGATAAATGTTGCGCTGACAGAAACAGTAATAAATTTTCGCCTAAGAGCCTTTTCCATTAATTCACCTCCAGCGAATAACCTACGTTTCTGGTAGCTTTTATGGTTACATTAGCGTCTAGTGCGGTTAGCTTTTTGCGTAGGTATGATATGTATACCCACACTACATTTATCTCGCTATCGCTATCATATCCCCATATTTTTTCCATAAAACGCTCCGTAGAAACAAAATGAGAGGAGTTCATCATTAGCATTTCTATCATTTGGAACTCCTTGTTAGCAAGCTTGAATGTGCATTTTGCAGAGCTAAGCTCGAATGTTTTTCGGTTTAGTCTAATGTTGCCATATGTTACCTCGGTAGTTACTACCTCAGTGTTTGTCCTAGTAATAGCACGTATTCTGGCTAGTAGCTCTTTGGTTTCAAATGGCTTTGTCAGATAGTCGTTCGCACCCATATCCAGCCCCAATACTTTTTCATCAGTTTCGGACTTTGCAGTTAGCATTAATATAGGTATGTTATTACCCTGTGCTCTTACAGTTTTTAGCACTGTTATACCGTCTACTTTTGGCATCATAATATCCAGTATGATAGCATCGTAGTTATCGGCATCTATATATTCTAGTGCCTCCTGTCCATCATACACAGCATCTACCGAGTAGTTACTATATTTAAGCACAGCAACAAGTGCGTCAGATAGCTCTTTTTCGTCTTCACATAATAATAGTCGCATATAATCCCTCTTTGTCATATCTTTTTATTACACAATACATACTTGCTTTACTAACATAATAATATGCTTACTTAAAATTAACTTAAAATCAGCTATTAAGTAACTGGCGACGTTTTTTCCAGTCAGGCATTAGCTGTTCTACTAGCGTGTAAAACTGCTTGGAGTGGTTGGGGTGTATGAAATGGCAAAACTCATGGAGTACCACATATTCTATACATGCACGTGGGTGGTGTATGAGCTTTTTGTTAAGTGTTATCGACTGCCTAGCAGGGGTGCAAGAGCCCCAGCGTGTCTTCATATCACGGATTTTCACAGTAGGCATTTGCACATTCAGTGGCAGAAACAAGGGGTGTATTTCGCTTATAATTTCGCCAAAAATCTGTTGGCAATGTCGGTCCAAAAAAGACTGTACTACACGCTGTTTTATGTTGTAGTCACTGATATCCGTGGCTGTTAGGTGTATCTGCTGGTTTGATATATCTATGTGGTTGTGTTGTCCCTGAGCTACTATTAGTGTGTGCTTTTCGCCCAAGAACATAATACTCTCACCACTATTATAGCCCAGTGGTGATTGGCGCTTTTCTAGCGATTTTTCAAAACGAGCTGTGGCACGCAGTATGAACTCTGCATTTTTTAGTACAAATGCATCAACCCTACTAGCGGGCACAGTGCTATTTGCAGAAACTGATACACCCTCGCACGCTTTTACACGCATATTAATATTTTTTACTTTTTTACGTTTGAGCATATAACTGATTTCTTGTTCACCATATACTACAGTACGCAATTCTTCTTTTGTGGCTGTTTTCATTTTGTCCTCTTTTGCTATATTATTACTATAACATAGTATATCACAACAATAATAGAAATACAAAGAGAAAAGAAAATGTGTAGGTGTGTTCGGCATTTTATAGAAATAATAAAAATTTATAGATGGAACAATAAAAAAATATAGGAAAGTAGAGCATTCTGCACTGGACTTTTTGTCGGAAATATGATATATTAGACGAGAATGTAACTTAATACAGTATAACAAAGGTTGAGGAGGAACATATGCTGGGACAAGGTGTTTATACAATTACCGAGAATGTCAGATTGGCGAAAAAGACATACAGAATGATTCTTGCAGGGGATACCAAGAGTATTACTGCGCCTGGTCAGTTTGTTAATATCAAGCTTGCAGGCAAGTATTTGCGTCGACCTATATCTATTTGTGACTATGATGACAGCAGTATAACTATAATATACAAGGCTGTAGGCAGTGGCACAGAGCAGATGAGCCGTATGCAAAAGGGCGAGAAACTGGACTTGCTAACAGGGCTTGGTAATGGCTTTTCTGTGGAAGATTGTGGTGTATGTACATTGCTAGTTGGTGGCGGTGTAGGTGTTCCACCACTATATGGTCTGGCAAAAGAGCTGATAGCACAGGGTAAAAAATGCATAGTTGTGCTCGGTTTTGGTAGCGTAGACGAGGTGTTCTACCTAGACGAATTTTTAGCGCTATCCTGCGATACTGTTGTAACAACAGTGGACGGTAGCATGGGGCTAAAAGGCTTTGTTACTACTGCAATAGAAAAATTTACAGTGCCATATGACCACTACTGCACATGTGGCCCACTGCCAATGCTAAAAGCTGTGCACTCGCTATGTGGCGATAATGGCCAACTAAGCTTTGAGTCACGCATGGGCTGTGGTTTTGGTGGATGTATGGGTTGTAGCTGTAAAACAATAACAGGGTATAAACGTATTTGCCGTGAAGGTCCTATAATGAAAGGAGGCGAGCTGATATGGTAAACACAAAAGTTAATCTATCTGGGCTGGTGCTGGATAACCCTATTATCCCTGCCAGTGGCACATTTGGCTATGGCGCAGAGTTTAGCCAGTTCTATGACATAAATATGCTTGGCTCTTTCTCTTTCAAGGGCACAACACGTGAGCCACGCTTTGGTAACCCACTACCACGTATAGCAGAGTGTGAGAGTGGTATGCTGAACTCAGTAGGTCTGCAAAACCCTGGTATAGACGCAGTAATTGCAGACGAGCTACCAATGATAGCAACACTTTTCAAGAAACCTGTAGTCGCAAATATCTCTGGTTTTTCACTTGATGAATATGTGGAGTGCTGTGAGAAAATTGATAAACAACCACAAGTTGGTATTATAGAAGTAAATGTTAGCTGTCCCAATGTAAAGCACGGTGGAATGAGCTTTGGCACAACACCGGAGAGTGCAGCAGAGGTAACAAGGGCTGTAAAGGCTGTTACCACAAAGCCAGTTTACATCAAGCTAAGCCCAAATGTAACTGATATAGCTAGCATTGCAGTAGCGTGTGAGGAAGCAGGCGCTGATGGTATAAGCATGATAAACACACTACTTGCTATGCGCATAGATATAAGAACAGGCAAGCCGATACTTGCAAACACAATGGGTGGTATGTCCGGTAGTGCGGTTTTCCCTGTGGCACTGAGAATGGTGTATCAGGTAGCACAGGCAGTTAATATCCCTATAATAGGCATGGGTGGAGTAACAACTGCCGAGGATGTTATAGAGATGATGATGGCTGGTGCAACAGCAGTGCAAGTGGGTGCTGCAAATCTTGTAAACCCATGGGCTTGCAAGGAGATTATAGAGAATCTACCCACAGTAATGCAAAAATATGGCATTAATGACCTTAATGATATAATAGGAAAATCGTTTGGAGGAAAACAATGAAAAGAGATGTAATAGTAGCGTGTGACTTTAACAGCAAGGCAGAAGTAATGGCATTTCTGGACAAATTTGCAGACGTAGAAAAGCCATTTGTAAAAATAGGCATGGAGCTTTTTTATGCTGAGGGGCCAGAGATAGTGCGTGAGATAAAAGCACGTGGACACAAAATCTTCCTAGACCTAAAACTGCACGATATCCCAAACACAGTTAAAAAAGCAATGGCTGTGCTATCTGCACTAGATGTAGATGTGTGCAACTTGCACGCTGCTGGCACTATAGATATGATGAAAGCAGCAATAGAGGGGCTAACACGTGCTGATGGTACGCGCCCACTACTAATAGCTGTTACACAGCTTACATCTACAAGCGAAGAGCGTATGCAAAACGAGCTACTTATAAACGCAAAGCTTAACGACACTGTTATTAAGTATGCACAAAATGCAAAAGAGGCAGGGCTTGATGGCGTAGTTTGCTCACCGCTAGAGGCTGGCATGGTTAAAGAAGCTTGTGGCACAGCATTTATGACAGTGACACCGGGTGTGCGTTTTGCAGATGGCGATGTTGGCGACCAAGTACGTGTAACAACACCAGCAAAAGCACGTGAGATAGGCACTGACTATATAGTTGTTGGTAGGCCTATAACTGCGGCGGCAGACCCAGTAGCGGCATACAAGAGATGTATGGCTGAGTTTGTAGGCTAGTATATAAAAAATTCACCAGTGGTGACAAATAAATATATTATGTGGAGTATCAAAATGGAAAAAATAATAGCAAAAGATTTACTATCGATTTCAGCAGTGTTCCTACGCCCAGATGAGCCTTTTACATGGGCAAGCGGTATCAAAAGCCCTATGTACTGTGATAACAGGCTAACACTATCTGCACCACGTGTACGTGAGCACGTAGAGGACGGACTAGCAGAGCTTATTCGCAAGAATTTCCCAGAGTGCGAGATTGTTATGGGAACAAGCACAGCTGGTATTGCACACGCTGCTATTGTTGCGACTATACTTGACCTACCTATGGGATATGTACGCTCTGGTGCAAAAACACATGGCAGAACAAACCAAATAGAGGGCAAACTAGAAAAAGGACAAAAAGTTGTTGTTGTAGAGGACTTAATCTCTACAGGTGGCAGTGTAATAGAAGTAGTAGAAGTACTGCGTGAGGCTGGCGCAGACGTGCTTGGCGTTGTGTCTATATTCACATATGGCATGCAAAAGGGCATAGACAGGCTAGCACAGGCAGAGGTGACAAATATCTCCCTATCCAACCTTGATACATTGCTAGAGGTTGCAGCAGAGGACGGATATATCAAAACCGATGATGTTGCAAGAATAAAGAAATTCCGTGATAACCCATCTGATGAGAGTTGGATAGGCTAAATATAAAATTAATACAAGCCAGATGCTGTTTGCTATACTAAATACTAAGGAGCGGAAGAATGGCAAGGAAATTGTTCTGTGAGATATCCCCACTGACATATAAGATATCTGTAATTAAGTGTTGCACGGTTCGCCATATGAGAAACTTGCTAGATGGCAAGAAGTTTGCAACAAGTAAGCCCAAAGAGCAGTTGCCAATACTTGTATATAAACACAACTCACTGATACGCAGAAAACTGGGTAATGTGGACTTGCAGTTACAAGAAAACAAAGCAACAAACCTTGCTATAGCTACCCCAAAAGTATCTGGAATAGTAATAAAACCTGGCGAGATATTTTCTTTTTGGAAACTAGTAGGCTTATATACAAAAAGAAAAGGCTATAAGGAAGGTCTTACTATTAGCAGTGGTAAGTCACACCGTGGCATAGGTGGCGGTATGTGCCAGTTTACAAACCTTATCCACTGGCTAGTGCTACATTCTCCACTAGATATAATAGAGCACCATCACCATGACGGTTACGACCTTTTCCCAGACTATGGCAGACAAGTACCTTTTGGTACTGGCACATCTATCTATTACAACTACTTAGACTATCGCTTTGTGAACAACACAGAGCAAGCTTTTCAGCTAATTGTATATACCACCGACACCCACCTATGCGGCGAGCTGAGAACAACGAATGTACTGGACACTAAGTACCACATAAGAGCGCATAACGAGGCTTTTGTGCGCGAGGGTGATGATGTTTACCGAATTGGTGAGATATACAGGGAGTGTGTGGATAAAGCTAGCGGGGAAGTCCTAGAAAGCAAGCTGATAAAAACTAACCATGCACTGGTGATGTATGATACCGATTTGATAGAAGAAATTACCACACAAATATAATGCAAAATTTTCTTTGCCAAAAGTGAAGGAATAACAATAAACACACATGATGAATTAGCGAAATATACAACAAAACAAGCATAGAACAGAGAGGAACAATCGCGATGAAAGTACAGTTTACCGAAACTATGTTGCGTGATGCAAACCAGTCCCTTGTCGCAACAAGAATGTCTATAAAGGCATTTGAACCCATCCTTGCTACTATGGACAAAGCAGGGTACTACTCCATGGAGGTATGGGGCGGAGCTACATTTGATAGCTGTTTGCGCTATCTAACAGAAGACCCATGGGAAAGACTGCGTAAGATACGTGCAGCTTGCCCAAACACAAAACTACAAATGCTACTGCGTGGCCAAAACCTACTTGGCTACAAACATTATCCTGATGATGTTGTGCGTATGTTCGTGAGAAAAGCTATAGAAAATGGTATAGACATTGTGCGTATTTTCGATGCGCTAAACGACTTCCGTAATATCAAAGTGGCTGTTGATGAAACAATAAAGAATGGTGCACATGCTAGTGGTACTATCTGCTACACAACAAGCCCAATCCATAATATAGAGAGCTATATAAAAATGGGTCGCGAGCTAGAGGAAATGGGCTGTGCATCTATCTGTATCAAAGATATGGCTGGTATCATGGGACCACAAGAGGCGTATGACCTTGTAAGTGCGCTTAAAAAGACTGTAAAAGTGCCAATAGTACTACACACACACTGCACAACAGGTCTTGGCCCTGTGACACTGCAACGTGCTGTAGATGCAGGCGTTGATGTTGTAGATACTGCTATTTCTACATTTAGTGGTGGTACATCACAGCCAGCAACAGAGACTATGGCTTATATTTTCCGTCAAGAGGGTCACGAAGTAGACCTAAACGATGACGTTCTGCGTGAGATTGCACAGTTCTTTATGCCTATACGTGCAACAATGCTAGAGGACGGCACACTTAACCCACGTATGATGGCAACAGATACAGAAGCGCTGAAGTATCAAGTACCAGGTGGTATGCTATCCAACCTTGTAGCACAGCTAACAGCACAGGGCAAGCTGGATAGACTGGACGAAGTACTAAACGAAGTACCAGTAGTTCGTAAAGATTTGGGTTACCCACCACTTGTTACACCTATGAGCCAGATGGTAGGCGTGCAGGCAACAAACAATGTGCTTGCTGGCGAGCCATATAAGCTTGTTGGTAAAGAGATAAAAGCTTATCTACGTGGTGAGTATGGTAAAGCACCAGGAACAATAGACCCTGCTGTTATCAAAAAAGTACTGGGTGATGAAGAACCTATGACTGGCAGATTTGCAGATACACTGGAGCCAGGCTTTGAGACTGCAAAAGCAGAGATTGGCGACCTTGCTCGCTGTGATGAAGATGTTCTATCCTACATTGCTTTCCCTCCACAAGCAGAAGCGTATTTTGAGCATCGTCTGGAAAAAGAGAAAACAACATTCAGCTATACTATAAAGAAAATAGACTAAGGAGGTAATGTATATGTTGGACGGATCTATGCCAATGGCACTTAATGACAGCCTAGTTCTAGCGGCAATAGGAGTATTTATAGTATTTCTAGAGCTTGCTATACTTGCAGTGATGATAGTTTTGATATCTAAGGTAATACGTGCACTTTCAAACAAGGGCACAGAAAAACCAGAGCAAAAACCAGTCACACCTGCACCTGCTGTGTCAGCACCTCCACCTCCTGCACCTGTTGCAGTACCTGTGCTAGCTACACCTAGTGGCTTAGTGCTAGAAGATGTAGATGAGCCTACTGCCGCTACACTAATGGCGCTTATCAGCCACGAAACAGGAGTACCACTAAACCGCCTGATGTTTAAATCTATAAAAGGCGTGATAGAGCGCGAGGGCGTTAGCGATGACGAAACAGCAGTACTTATGGCAATGACAGCACACCAAATGGGCAAGCCTGTAAATAAATTAATATTTAAATCGATAAAAAAAGTTGGTTAAGGAGATTATCATTATGAAATACCTAGTTACACTAAACGGCAAAAATTACGAAATCGATGTTGAGGAATCCTCTGCAGAGATAGTTAATGTTACAACAGCTCCAGTAGCAGTAGCTACAGCAGCACCTGCACCAGTAGCGGCAGCACCAGTAGCAACAGCAGCATCAACAGAGGCAGTGGCTGCACCAGTGGCGGCTCCTGCACCTGTAGCAGGTGGCATAGAAGTTGCAAGCCCAATGCCAGGCACAATCCTAAAAACAAATGCAACTGCTGGTCAAGCTGTAAAAGCTGGCGACGTACTTGTAGTTCTTGAGGCGATGAAAATGGAAAATGATATAGTAGCACCACAGGATGGTACAGTACTACAACTTTTGGTATCGAAGGGTAGCACCGTGAACACTGATGATGTTTTGGTTGTTTTGGGCTAAGGGTGAATAATAGTGAATTTTATAGAAATTTTATCACAGACATTTGAGCAATCTGGCTTTAATGCACTTTTTACTGACGATGGCTGGAAACAAGGCGTGATGCTTTTTGTGTCCTTTGTTTTGCTGTATATGGCTATCGTGAAAAAGTTCGAGCCACTACTTCTTGTACCTATAGCTTTTGGTATGATGCTTGCAAACCTGCCAGAAGCAGGGCTGATGTATGATGCACAGGCGATAGCAAGTGCAGAGCTTGATGCCGCAATAAAAGCGCTACAAGATGGCACAGGCACACAGGAGGCTGTAAATGCCGCCACAGCTAACCTTGCATCTATAGGCTGGTATGAGAGTGGTGTTTTGAGAATAATATATAGCGGTGTTAAGAGTACCGTATTCCCATGCCTAATATTCTTGGGCGTTGGCGCGATGACTGACTTTGGCCCACTACTAGCAAACCCTATCAGCATACTACTGGGTGCGGCAGCACAGCTGGGTATATATGTTGCATTTATTGTTGCAAACTTGCTTGGACAGGCGATAGTAATAGACGGCGAGCCACTATTTACAGCGGCACAGGCTGCGGCAATAGCTATTATAGGTGGTGCAGATGGCCCTACAGCTATCTTCCTAACAAATGAGCTAGCACCAGAGCTACTAGGCCCTATCGCAGTTGCAGCGTACTCATATATGGCGCTTATCCCACTGATACAGCCACCTATTATGCGTGCACTAACAACAAAGAAAGAGCGCGAAGTAAAAATGACACAGCTACGCAAAGTATCAAAGACAGAGAAAATAGTTTTCCCTATAGCTGTTTGTGTGTTGTGCGTACTAATGCTACCTTCTGTTGCACCACTTATCGGTATGCTTATGCTTGGTAACCTTTTCCGTGAATGTGGCGTTGTAGAAAGACTGAGCGACACAGCACAAAACGCACTTGTAAACATAGTAACAATAATGCTTGGTGTTACTGTTGGTGCTACATCCGACGGTACTGTTTTCCTAAGTGTACAGACACTTGCAATAGTTGCACTAGGTCTTTTTGCTTTTGCTTTCTCCACTGCTGGTGGTGTATTGCTGGGCAAACTGATGTATATAGTAAGCGGTGGAAAAGTAAACCCACTTATCGGTGCGGCTGGCGTATCTGCGGTTCCTATGGCGGCGCGTGTGGCACAGAGTGAGGGTGCAAAGGCAAACCCTACCAACTTCTTGCTTATGCACGCAATGGGCCCTAACGTAGCAGGTGTTATTGGCTCTGCTGTTGCAGCAGGTTTCCTACTACTTATGTTTGGTTAAATTATACACTAGTTAAATTAGCGTATTGCACAGGGGAGTTGTATCCCCTGTGTTTATCGCATTTTATAGCAATATTCAATACACAAATGTTAGACAAGGAGATTTTATGAAAAAAGACGGTTTGCATTCATCAATTACGCTGATAGCAACTATTAGCGTAGCATTGATAATAGGTGCCTTGATGGGTAGTTATGCCCCTGAGGTAGTCGGAGCTAGCACCAGTCAGCCTCAAGAATCCTCCAGTAGCGTTAGCTCATCATCAAGCGTACCAGAAAGCTCAAGCTCCAGCAGTGAGAGCTCATCATCAAGCGTACCAGAAAGCTCAAGCTCCGGCAGTGAGAGCTCATCATCAAGCGTGCCAGAAAGCTCAAGCTCTAGCAGTGAGAGCTCATCATCAAGCGTGCCAGAAAGCTCAAGCTCTAGCAGTGAGAGCTC
>CAYJFF010000072.1:0-14916 GCA_964369345.1 uncultured Oscillospiraceae bacterium | reverse complement strand
GAGCTTTCGTACAGTGGAGCGTGCACTGGGGGTTTTTAGGGGGCGAGAGCCTCGCTCGCATTGCCCCCTAAATCACACTTGGTTACTTGTTGTGACGTACAAGTAACGAAAAAGGGCAGAGACTACCACCTTGTACAGGGTAATCACAGAGGCACAAACTATCACCCAAAATGGCAGAGACTATCACCTAAAAATAACCCAAAACAGAAAGGAGAATTGTTATGGAATGGACGGACGTGCAGGTAATTGTACCTGTGAAGCATATAGAAACAGCCGAAGCAATAGCACAAATGGCAGTTCCCTATGGAATATATATCGAGGACTACTCCGATATGCTAGAGCTTGTGCCAGAGATAGCACATATAACACTCATAGACGAGGAGCTACTGCAAAAAGATAGAACAACAGCTATAGTGCACCTTTATATCAGCCCCGACCAAAGCCCGCTAGAAGCAGTATCTTTTCTGACCCATATGCTACAGCGTGAGGATATCCAGTTCACAGTGCAGACAGCAAAACTACGCGAAGAAGAATGGGCAACAGCATGGAAAGAGTACTACCACCCCACACCAATAGGCGAAAAGCTGGTTGTTGTGCCCACATGGGAGGACTACTCACCAAAAGATGGCGAGCTGATAATCAGCCTTGACCCCGGTATGGCATTCGGCACTGGTACACACCACACCACAAGACTATGTGCAGAAATTCTAGAGCGCACAGTAAAGACAGGTGATACCCTGCTAGATATGGGCACCGGTAGTGGCATACTCTCCATCGCAGCACTACTACTAGGCGCAAAAAATGCTGTTGGTGTGGATATTGATGCTATCGCAGTGCGCACTGCAAAGGAAAACGCAGAGCAAAATGGATTTGTGCCACCACAGTTTGATGCTGTTTGCGCAGACCTAATATCCAACCCTGAGCTACCATGTGAGCATGAGTGTTTTGATGTAATAGCCGCTAATATAGTAGCTGATGTCATCATAGCACTTGCACCAGCTATAGAGCGCCAGCTAAAAACTGGCGGTACTCTGGTTGCATCTGGTATTATAGAGCCCCGACGTGATGAGGTTATATCCGCACTAGAGGCTGTTAATGTATCAGTAACAGAAGTTATAGAGCATGACGGCTGGGTAGCGCTTGTCGGTACAAAATAAACATTATAATATGCAAACATGAGAGGCTGTGAGTAATTTCAGCCTCTTTTCTTTGCCCATTTATACAATGATAGCATTGACGAAAAAACAAATGTTTGATATACTTGTAGTACTGGAAAATAAATGTAAGAGGGGGTAGCAGAGTGCAAGACAAAAACAAGATAATAAAAGACATTTTGCAAAATACTAAGCTCGAGGGCAATAGCTATCTCGGCTCACGTGTGTACTCTGATGAACCCATACTCTTTACTGCATCACAGATGAAAAATTTCACACCACCCAAGTACCGTGAAATGCGCGACTTATCCAAAAAAGTTTCTATGAGCACTACTAGCGATGCAAAAGTGTTCTGCATACAGGGCAGGTTTATGCAAGATTTTGATGACGATTATAACTATACAGGTAGCTACGACAGCATGCGACCCATGTATAACACTATGAACGATATGCAGCTGCGTGGGTATTTTTCTTGGCGCGCAAGAATACGCAAAAGTATCTATATGCCCACACTACAGGGCTATATACTTTTGTATGCCTACGAGGTTATTAATGGCATAGGTGTGCAGTCTCCACTTGATGGCTATAATATCTTGTACGGCTTATATAAACAGTACAAAGAGCAACACAACGCTGTAAATATGCACCTACGCATATGGCTAAAAGACTATGTTATCTACCACGGACTGCCAGTGCAGTTTTTGCAAAAGATATCATCAGCACACAGCACGGACGTGATAAATGTACTGCTAAACTGCCAGCAGTTCCCACCAGATAAGCTGATGATTACACTACAAGCGCTATCCTCGCACAAGCTCAGTAGCTCCAAGTTTTTCGCTGTGTATAAAGAAGATTTCACACAGATAACATATCTTGTGTACAGAGAAATTTCTGCGACATTCACACCGCAAACACTGGCACAATATTTTGGTAGCACTATAAAGAGCAAGCACAATATGTTTATGAACGCAGTGTTTGACCGTAGCGATAAGCACGCTGATGCTGTTTATGAGATTAACCGTGGGCACAGGTATATCTGCAAAGATAACGAGTGGAGCTGTGAAAAGCTGTTCCCCTATGATGAAAAAGGCTCACTGGCTGACTATCTGCTGCGAGAAATAGAGATAGTAATGCGTGAAAAATACAAGTTCAAGCATAAACTGAAAACCACCACAGCAAACCACACAGAGCTAATAGAGCGTGTGGTGACAAAGTTTTTGTATGACAAGGAGCTTGCACTGCGCCCTGTGATAAACATAGACACTAGCAAGCTTGCAGATATACGCGAGAGTGCCTCACAGGTGCAGGACAGGCTGACAGAGTACGAGGAAAAAGATATAGAGCAGGAAGAAACCGAGGAAGTAGTAGCTGAGAACAACTTGCTAAACGCTACCGAGATGGACTTTATGCGACTGATGTTAAACCAACTACCATATGATAGTTATTTGAAAGACAACAACTTGCTACTGTCCGTGCTTGTGGATACTATAAATGAAAAACTGTTTGATGAATTTGCAGATAATATCATGTCTTGTGATGACAGTGCAGAGATTTTTGAGGACTATACCCAAGATGTAAAACAACTTTTAGGCTTATAAGAGAGGTCATATAGCTATGAAAATACCAAAAAGAATATCCTCGGCTGTGATAAACTCGCTAAAAGGTGGTGTTGTGCCACGTGTGGGGCTTGCATATATCACAGTTGGCAGAAAAACGGAGATAGATGCACTACTGCACGATATAGATATTGTGGCAGATGGTGGTGCGTCTTTTAGATTTATTACAGGCAAATACGGTAGTGGTAAGAGCTTTCTTATGCAGACACTGCGCAACTATGTGCTGGACAGGAATTTTGTTGTAATGGACGCAGACCTTTCCCCTGAAAGACGTTTACAGGGTACCAAGGGACAGGGGCTTGCAACATACAAGGAGCTAGTACAGAATATTTCTACCAAGACCAAGCCCGAGGGTGGCGCACTAACGCTGATACTGGATAGATGGATAAATAATATCCGAACAGAGGTGATAAGTGAAAGTGGCGTATCCTTTGATGACCCCAAGTTTTCACAGCTTGTGGAGGCTAAAATATTTACTGTGATAAATGCACTTAGCGAGCTTGTGAATGGCTTTGACTTTGCAAAAATACTGGGTTTATACTACCGCGCCTTTGCCGAGGATAACGCAGAGAAAAAATCACAGGTGATTAAGTGGTTTAGGGGTGAGTACTCCACAAAGACGGAGGCAAAATCCGAGCTAGGTGTTAATATCATCATCACAGACGACAACTGGTATGAGTATATCAAGCTGTTTGCTGTATTCTTTACAAAAGCGGGCTATGGTGGACTGCTGGTGCTTGTGGACGAGCTTGTTAATATCTACAAGATACCCAACAGCATCACAAGGCAGTATAATTACGAAAAAATACTAACAATGTACAACGATACACTACAGGGCAAGGCAAAGCACCTAGGGATAATAATGGGTGCAACACCGCAATGTATGGAAGACACAAGGCGTGGTGTTTTTAGCTACGAGGCTCTAAAATCACGTCTTAGTGATGGCAAATTTAGCACAGAGGGTATAAAAGACGTGCTCGCACCCATCATCAAGCTTGTGCCGCTCACTAGCGAAGAAATGCTGATATTAGTAGAAAAACTAGCAGATATTCACGCGCAGTTATTTGAGTATGAGCGTAGCCTAACACAGGACGAGCTTATTAGCTTTATCAAGATTGAGTTCTCACGCATTGGGGCAAGTACTAACATAACCCCACGTGAGATTATACGTGATTTTATAGAGCTACTCAATATTGTCCACCAAAACCCCACTATGAAAATCGACAGCATTCTCTCTACTGACAGCTTTGATTTTGCAAAGAATGAGATTTTTGAGGGTGATGCGGAGAGCCAGTTTGCAGAGTTTGAGATTTGATGAAAGGACACTATAATGAACGCTTTCGATAGGTATGCACCGTTTATAAAAGACTATATTTATCAGAACAGCTGGCAGAATTTACGTGGTATACAGGTGGCAGCAGCAGAGGCTATTTTTGAAACCGACAACCATGTTTTGCTCTGTGCCTCCACTGCCTCGGGTAAAACTGAGGCTGCCTTTTTCCCCATATTAACAGAGCTGTATGAGCAACCCTCCATATCGGTGGGTGCAATATATATAGGCCCGCTAAAGGCTCTCATTAACGACCAATTTATGCGACTCAACGACCTTTGCCTTAATGCTGACATACCTGTGTGGCACTGGCACGGCGATGTTTCTGCATCTCACAAAAACAAGCTGCTCAAAAACCCATCTGGCATATTGCAGATAACGCCAGAGTCTCTACAGGCGCTACTGCTACGCAAGCACGCTTATGTAAACAAGCTATTCTGCGACTTGCGCTATATTGTTATAGACGAGGTGCACTCGCTAATGCGTGGCGACAGGGGCGGACAGACTATGTGCCTTATAGAAACACTATCTCGCATGGCTGATGTTAACCCACGCAGGGTGGGGCTATCTGCCACCATAGGTGATGTAAACCTTGCTGGCAAGTTCCTCTCTGGCAACACAGGTGTAGCAACCGTTATCCCACAGATAAGCGAAAAAACTGCAAAGTGGCGTTTATCTGTCGAGCATTTTTTTATCAGCGGTGCTCAAGAGGGCGATAGCGAGAGCGTGCCTATGGAAGAAAAGACAGATACTGCTCCCAGAAATGCAGACCCAGCCATTGGGTATATTTTTGAGCATACACGTGGCAAAAAGTGCCTCGCCTTTGTAAACTCACGTGAAGAATGTGAGATTGTCACCACCACACTACGCCAGTATTGTGAATATAACAACCAAGCAGACAGGTTTATGATACACCACGGAAACCTCTCTGCGTCTTACCGAGAAACAGCAGAAACAGCCATGAAAGACGAGGAAAAATGCCTAACTACAGTCACAACAGCAACACTGGAGCTAGGCATTGATATAGGTAGGCTGGAACGTGCTTTTCAGCTAAATGCGCCCTTTACAGTGTCGTCTTTCTTGCAACGTATGGGCAGGACTGGCAGGCGTGACCTCCCCCCAGAGATGTGGTTTGTAATGCGCGAAGAAACACCAGAAGAACGTGCCATGCTACCTGTAACACTGCCATGGGAGCTGTTGCAAGCCATAGCACTAATAGAGGTCTACCGTGACGAAAAATGGGTGGAGCCACCAAGGACGGACAAGCTACCCTACAGCCTTTTATACCACCAAACCATGTGCACACTCTTTGCCTGTGGGGAGCTTTCGCCAGCGTCACTAGCATCAAAGGTGCTCACACTTGCTACTTTCGCAAAGATATCACAGGAAGATTACAGGTGCTTGCTACGCCATTTGATAGACATAGACCACATACAAAAGACAGAAAACGGTGGTCTGATAGTGGGTCTTAGTGGTGAGCGAGAAGTCAACTCTTTTAAGTTCTACGCTGTGTTCAAGGAGAACGAAGAATACACCGTTCGTACAAAGTCCGAGGAGCTAGGCACTATAGTAATGCCACCACCAATCGGCGAGAAGATAGCGCTTGCTGGCCATGTGTGGGTAGTGGATGACATAGACCATAAGCGACATCTTGTATACTGCACTAAGGTAAAAGGCAAAGTACCTGCGTATTTTGGGCAGTGCCCAGGCGATATAAATACAAAGATACTGCTGAAAATGCGCGAAATACTAAGTGTTGATAAGCAGTACCCATACCTTATGGAAAACGCACGAGCACGTCTTGAGCATGCTCGCACCATAGCTAGAAACGCAAGCCTTGCTAGTGAAGATTTGATTTGCCTAGGTGGGGATATGTACTGCTATTTCCCATGGCTGGGTACCTATGCTTTTCTCGCGCTAGAGCGAATACTAAAGATAAAATGTGCAAAAGAGCTGGGTATATCTGGGGTTGATTCCTCCCGACCATATTTTATACAGTTCAAAATGCAAGCAACACGCAGTGAGTTCTTTGCTGTGCTCAAAGCAGAAACACAGCGAGATTTCGAGCCTCTCGACCTCATTTACAAGGGTGAGCTACCACTGTTCGAGAAATATGATGATTTCTTGCCTGTAGAGCTTGTAAAAAAAGGCTTTGCATATGGTGTGCTCGGTATCCCAGAAGTAAAAGACAAGGTATCTAGGTTTTTCCATGCATAAAAATAAGGCTATGGACAGTGTAATCATCACCGTTCATAGCCTTTATCATATTTATTTTTAGATGTGGTATCTCAGCTTTTTTCTTTCACACATTGCCATCACACACAGCGCACAATTCACCACAAATAGCGCAAAGCTAACCCAAATAGAAACCGAGAAAGCAGAGCGAAACTCCATAGCAGTATCCACACCCATACTCTCTAGCAAGCCAAACACGCTCTGTAACAGGCTGTTGTACCCTATGCCATCTTGCATTTCTGGCACTGCTAATGCCATTACATTTAGCCCCATATCTATAGACACAAACACAGATAATACAAGCACCACTAGCGATGCTATTCTCACTATTTTCATATTCATCTCCTACTCTGTTTATTATAAAAAAAGAACCTCTAGGCTGAGGCTCAACATTCGGTAAACTATGGCAGAACTGATATCATTTGTTATATATAAAAAAATCGCCCCTAGCAAAACACTAAGAGCGAAATGTGTGTCGAGGTTTCTCGACTGGTGGGAACAACAGGGCTCGAACCTGTGACCCTCTGCTTGTAAGGCAGATGCTCTCCCAGCTGAGCTATGCTCCCACATACTGGGTTGTAAGACGTCCTCGTCCTACAGCGTGATTTATTATATCACACTATATACAGCTTGTCAAGTGTTTTATCAGCTTTTTTTTAATATAATTTGCTTTTATATCCACAGCACAAGCAATTACCAGCGACTAACCGAAAATATAGCACCAAGCTTTGCAAAGCACACAAGGCTCGGTGCTATGTTTCTATAGCAAGTTAAACTGTTACTTTTATTACATATGCAGTTTCGCAAGGTTTGTTTGCTGGTGCTTTCACAACTAGAGCATCACTCTCCACTGTCCATTCCACCTTGTCCGTACCTAGCATCTCTACTGCTTTTATTTCTTTTCCAAATGCATCTTTGCCAAGAGATTTCACCCTAAACTCGCCATTCTCTGGCCAGCCAAGGCTAATAGCATAGATGTTATCACCTTTTTGTGTAAAACGATAGTGCTCACTGGTGTACTCGATTTCATTCTCGTTAAACTCGCCACCAGCCTCAGTTTCTGGGCCTTCGCCGAAATGCGTGAATGGGCGTGTATCGTAGATACAGTCGCTATTTACTGCCATCCAGTCAGCTATACCCTCGGCTACCTCTATCTCTCTCTCATCTAGCGTGCCGTCTGGGCGCAGTGGGAAATTAATTAGCAGATTACCGTTTTTACTAACAATATCCACAAGCATTTTTATAACAGCGGCAGGTGTCTTGTATTCCCTACCCTCTTTGTAAAACCAGCCACCTATACAAGTATCTGTTTGCCATGGTAGTGGGTTAATGTCTTTTACAACACCACGCTCTATATCCTCTACACCACAGCCCTCATAGTAATCACCATATATTCTGCCTGTACGCTTTTCACGTTCTCGGCAGTCTTTCAGGTTATACACAGCCTGTAGCTTGCCACCATTTACTTTTATATTATGGTTATAAAAATTTGCAATAGCAGACCTACCCACGACATCAAAAGGTATCGCACCATCGGTATACATCAAGTCTGGGTCATATTTCTCTACCAAATCCGCTACCCTATCATACCAGCCTTTTACAAATTTATATGATGGGTGATATGGATATCCAAAGTTTGTGTCGTCGTGCTTTTCATAGTAAAGCTCCTCGTACTCTGGTAGGTTTCCATCATAAGGCACACCCTTGTAGTCGCCCTCTGTGTCACTGCCTTTATTGGTGCAGAACCAGCTATAGCTACGCTCATGGTGCACTGTTACACCAAAGTTTATACCAGCTTTATCAGCGGCTTTTTTCCACATGCCTACTATATCTTTACCGGGGCCTACTTTTACAGAGTTCCAGTCGTGATGTGCAGAATCCCAACAGTCAAAATTATCATGGTGCACTGCAAGCGACACAAAATACCTAGCACCAACACGCTTATATAGCTCCATTAGCTTATCAGGGTCAAAGTTCTCCGCTTTCCACTGTGGCACTATATCTTTATACCCATACTCCGATGGATGTCCGTAGTTTTTGCAGTGGAACTCATACTGTGCGTGCCCCTCTATGTACATATTACGAGCATACCAGTCGCCCTGTAGCGGAACACACTGTGGCCCCCAGTGGCTCCAAATACCAAATTTTGCATTTTTGAACCACTCTGGGCACTCGTACTGCATAAGTGATTCTGGTGATGAATTGAATTTGCCTTCTTCAATTATCAAGTCCATTCTAACACTCCATTCTGCTAACGTTTCTCACGATAGCATATTTATTTTATGATATTTGCAAGACTGTTTTATTTTTACACAAGCTCGGCAGAGCCAAAATCTTCTGTAAATCTATGACACCAAACAGAAACAGCTGTGTAGTCCTCCAAAGCAATATCCTCTGGCAAAGAAAAACTGATATCTTGGTTGTCATACGCACCCTCTATAATAGGGCTTACAAGTGCCTCGTATACAAACTCGCCTTCGTCATCATAGGACCCCAGCGCAATATATGTATCGGGGGCTTTTCCGTCATATGTAAAACCTTTTGCTGTGAATGTTCCATCACTCATAAACTCTATAGTGGCAGAAACATCGTGGTCACCGTCTTGTATGGTGGCAGTTTTTAGCACTGTTACTTCCTGCGTGGTTACATCTTGTGTTTGCTGGCTACTACTCTCTGACGCTGGCACCGAGCTACTCTCTGGCACTTGTGATACCACACTAGAGCTACTCTGTTGTGAGCTCTGTTGCGTTTCCTGTGCACTGCACGCAATCAATCCAACACTAAATATCGCTACTAATAATAATTTTATTATGTTCTTTTTCATAGTCTTCACCATTTATGTACCCACACAGCAAATGTGTAGTGTGTCGCCAGTGTTAAAAGAAATATCTGTCGCTAATGTTCCCTAGCTCATCTGCTAGTAGCTTTCTTTCTTGCTCAGTTATAGGTGCTGTAATTTTATCTACGTTATCTACTGCAAAAGAAAAACACTCGAAATTCCCAGGTGGCACGAGTGACACAGCGCCCATCTCGTATGCATATTTCATTGCAGCAATGCGTAGCTCCACCATATCTTGTGGTATTGGCTTGCACCAAGATTTGCTATATGGTGTAGCCTTTTTCTCGTCTTGGCTCTCCCACGCTCTGTGTATTAGTGATTTCATACCAAGCAGACCTATATCTTTTTCTTTGCATACTCTCATAACATCATTTCCAAAGCCTTTTGCTTGGTGCAGACCCCAGTTAGTGGGGAAAAGTATGGTTTCAAAATCGTAGTACTCCAGTGCTCGTAGTGCGGCAGCTTCACTGTGGCAAGTAATTCCCAAGTGTTTGAGCACTCCCGCTTCTTTTGCTTGCAATATCGGCTCAAAAGCACCGCCTTTCTCAAAGACTATATCTACTTCTTCCACTGTGGTTATGGAGTGTAGTTGGTAGTTATCCAAGTAATCTGTATGCAGCATTTCTAGTGACTGCTCTAGCTCTCTTTTTGCATTCTCGGCATCTCTGCAAGTTGTCTTGCACGCAAGGTAGATATTTTTTCTATAAGGAATAAGCGAGTTACCCAGTTTTTCCTGTGCATCACCATAGGACGGTGCCACATCAAAGTAATTTATACCTTTTTCTATTGCATATGCTACGTATTCGTCCGAGCTATCCTGTCCGTCATTCATGGATACTATACCACCATAAAATACGGGGGTTATCTCCATACCTGTTTTACCCAGCTTGTTTTTAACCATAGATAAACCTCATTTCTACACCAATTATTTGGCACAATTATAGCATACACATATATACTTGTCCATAAAATTATGTAGATTTTTTGTAAAATATAGTACAAAAGACATAATGAATTCAATATTGTACATTGATTTTTTCTTATGGCATGTTATACTATTAGTAATCGCATTTTTATAATAAATAATAAGATTTGGGGGAATTACTTTGAGAAAACCTAACATTCTACTTATTAACTGTGATGATCTGGGTTATGGAGACCTTGGTTGTTATGGTAGCACAGTCAACGAAACACCTTTCATTGACAGCCTAGCAAAAGAGGGTATGCGTTTCACCTCTTTTTACTCTGCTTCCCCAGTTTGCTCACCCTCTAGGGCATCTCTGATGACTGGCTGTTTCCCACCTAGGGTAGATATTAACAGGGTGCTATTTCCTGGTGAGCCTGACGGGCTAAACCAACAAGAGTATACTATCGCAAATCTTTGCAAGGACAATGGTTATTCTACTATGATTATCGGCAAGTGGCACTGTGGCGACCAAGTAGAGTGCCTGCCTACTAATTTCGGCTTTGATGACTACTATGGCTTGCCATATAGCAATGATATGGGTATACAGAAGAACACAGAGCAACAAGACCTGTGCAACCGCAACCCATACGCAAGACCACCGCTGCCATTAATTCACGGTACAGAAGTAATAGAGCAACAGCCAGACCAGCGTAGCCTAACTGAAAGATATGTGGAAAAAGCCAAAGAATTTATGCGTGCAAATGCTGACAAGCCATTTCTGCTATATTTTGCACAAATGCACGTTCATCTACCACTATATGCAGTGGACAGCTTTGTAAGAGCTAGCAAGAATGGTGATTTTGGTGCTTGTGTGGCAGAGGTGGATTGGTCGTGCAAGGCTCTTGTATATGAGCTAAAAAGGCTGGGAATATACGAGGATACACTGATAATTTTCACATCTGATAATGGCTCAAAAGCTGACTATGGTGCCTCCAATGCGCCACTACGCAGTCATAAGTTCACTACGTGGGAGGGTGGAATGAGAGTTCCGTTTATAGCTCACTGGCACAACCACATTCAGCCAAACCTTGTCAATGACAATATAGGGTGCAACATAGATATGCTACCGACAATTGCAAGGCTGATAGGTGGCGAAGTCCCCACTACCAACCCAATAGACGGACTAGATATTTCCCCTTGTTTTTACGACACAGGCAGCACAGTGCGTGATGAAATGGTATATTTTCTACAAAGTAACAAGAGCCGTCCATATCTAAACGCAGTGCGCAAGGGTGACTGGAAACTACATTTTGCGTTCCACCAAGATGAATACACAGAGCCACATCTATATAATTTGCGTGAGGATATCGGCGAAACAAACAACGTGTATAGCGAGCACCCAGCAATAGTAGCCAAGCTCGAGGAAATCGCAGAGAAATACAGACTAACACTGGGTGATGAGCACCGTGACATAACTGGCACAGAGATAAGGAAACGTTATATAAGCACAGACCCCAAACCGCTAACTACATATGATGAAGACCACCCATATATAATAGCAATCTACGACAAAACCGAAAGAGGCTAAACCACATTTACCGTACAAACATATTTATTATAGAAAAACAGGCACTATCAAAAAACTGATAATGCCTGTTTCTTTTGCGTATATTTACTTGCAAAAATTATTTTCTACCTTTTTTAATATCATTAGCAAGGTACATAAACAGCCTACACTTAACCATACCATTATATAGCTTACGGCTCTTGTCAGCTTTTCTGCCAAAATGCTCCTCGAAATCTTCCAATGCACTTATGATATAGTAGGACACGTTATCGTCCTGTGGGAAAACCTGTCCCATAGTTTTGTATAGCTCTGTAACACTTTGCAAGTCCAGTAGCCTTTCACCATATGGTGGGTTACACACTACCAGTGCACGCTCACTAGGTACTTTAAAATCTGCAACATCTGCTGTCACAGTGTCAATAAGCGAGGACACCCTTGCTTTTTTCGCATTAGAAAAAGTAAGCTCTTTTGCATATTTGTCTATGTCGCTACCATATCCACGGAAAGTAACATCAGTACGCACAAGCGACATCGCACGCTCACGCTCTTGTTTCCACGCACTCTGTGGCACACAGCCCCAGCGCTCTGCCGCAAAACGGCGTGTGATACCAGGTGCTATATTCTTCGCCTTTAGCGCGCCCTCTATTAGTAATGTACCAGAGCCACAGAATGGGTCGTATAGCTGTGTATCTGGATAAATCCTCGCAAGGTCCAGCATACCAGCTGCCAGAGTTTCTTTTATAGGTGCAACATTGCTCACTTGCCTATATCCACGTTTGTGTAACCCAGGGCCAGATGTGTCCAGCATCATAGTTACGTTATCACGCAGTATGGAGAACTGCATTTGGTGCTTAGCGCCTGTTTCCTCAAACCAGTCTATACCATATACTTTCGATAGTCGCTTAACAGCAGCTTTTTTTATTATAGACTGGCAGTCTGGCACACTGAAAAGTGTGGAGTTCAGCGACCAACCTTTTACTGGGAAAGCATCTTTTTTACCTACAAATTGCTCCAGTGGCAGTGCAGTCACATTATCAAACAGCTCTGTAAATGTAGTAGCCTTAAAACTACCCAGTACTATTTGCACACGTTCTGCAGTACGCAGACAAAGGTTTGCACGTGCTAGCATATTATAGTCACCGCTAAACTCAACCTTGCCATCGCTCACTGTTATGTCTTGCGCCTCTAGTCGTTTAAGCTCGCCAGAAAGCACGCTCTCCAGCCCAAAAGCACATGGAGCAGACATTCTTATTATATCCAAAATTAAACACCGCCTTTATTCTTATAGCCATAAATCGCTATTCTTTTTCATCCAAGTAGGACAACAATACATATATATCATACCACAAAACAAAAAAAAATGCTAACACTTTTTTACAAACTGCATATTATGTAACTAGGGCATCAACCGTGAGTGTACTATAATACGACAAACCGCTTGTACGGTACTTGATATGCCCACTAGATAGCAAGGCAAAGGGTGGTGTAAAAAGCCTATAAATAGCCCGATGCACATACTTGCTATCATATTATTGCCACCTCTTACGTATAGTTGGGGGTGGTATTGTTATACACAGCAAAACTGTGGATAAACAACGCTTAGTGTCATCTATCCACAGTTCTTTAGTTTGTTATATTATGCTTTATACTATCTCGTTTAGTGATATAGCTGTTAGTTCCTCTGGGTCGCTCACAGCCTCCATAACATCTATAAATGCATTCAGTGTATCCAGTGATGTCATCAGGTTGATTTTGCACTCAGCAGCCACACGACGGATTTTAAAGCCATCGCTGACAGAGTTATTACCCTTGTTTGGTGTGTTGATGATAAGGTTAACCTCACCACTGCGTACTAGGTCGAGCACATTTGGCACACCCTCGTTTATTTTCTTAACTACGCTTACATTCTCTATGCCATTCTCGGTTAGATAAGCAGCTGTACCAGCAGTAGCACGGAAAGAATACCCCAGTGCACTTAGGCGCTTAGCAGAGCTTACAAACTCCTCTTTGTCATAGTTATTTACAGTTACAAGCGCTGTGCCACCCTTGGACTGCATCGACATACCAGCAGCCTTAAAACCTTTGTACATAGCACTCATAAATGTTTTGCCAACACCAAGCACCTCACCAGTGGAGCGCATCTCTGGTCCTAGGCTTACTTCTACCTCTGGTAGTTTTTCTGTGGAGAAAACAGGTACTTTTACGCAGATTGTGTCTGGCTCTTTTGCGATATATGTGCCATAGCCAAGCTCTGCAAGGGACTTGCCAAGCATTACCTGTGTTGCTATATCAATAATTGGCACATTTGTAACCTTGCTGATATATGGTACTGTACGGCTGGAACGTGGGTTTACCTCGATAATATTCAGCTCGCCTTTGTACTCAATAAACTGGATATTTACCATACCGCTAACTTCTAGTGCTATTGAGATTTTCTTTGTTACTTCTAGTATCTCGGCTTTCATAGCATCGCTTACATTCTGTGGTGGGTAGATGGATATAGAGTCGCCAGAGTGTACGCCTGCACGCTCTAGGTGCTCCATTATACCTGGGATGAACACATCTTTGCCATCGCAGATAGCATCTACTTCTAGCTCTCTACCAAGCAGATATCTATCGATAAGTACTGGGTTTTTGCTGTCTTTTGCAAATGCATTCTCTAGGTAGCTAACAAGCTGTTTTTCCTCATATGTTATCTCCATACCCTGTCCACCAAGTACATACGACGGACGAACAAGTACTGGGTATCCAAGGTCTTTTGCAACTTCTACACCCTCGGCTACGCTCCAAACGCCCTTGCCCTTTGGTCTGTTAATACCAAGGCTCTCTAGCAGTGCATCAAACTTCTCTCTGTCCTCTGCTGCATCTATTTGCTCTGGTTTAGTACCATATATTGGCATATTCATCTCACGGAAAAAGCCTGCAAGCTTGATAGCTGTTTGTCCACCAAACTGTAGTATAACACCGTCTGGTTTCTCTTTTTCCACTATGCTTAGCACGTCTTCCTCTGTCAATGGCTCAAAGTACAGCTTATCAGATGTATCAAAGTCTGTAGATACTGTTTCTGGGTTGTTGTTGATGATGATAGTTTCTACACCTGCACGTTTGAGCGCTAGTATGGAGTGAACGGAGCAGTAGTCAAACTCTATACCCTGTCCAATTCTAATAGGACCAGAGCCAAGCACGATAACTTTCTTCTTGTCGCTCACTACCACCTCGTCATATTCATCATATGTGGAGTAGTAGTAAGGTGTAACAGCCTCGAACT
>CAYJFF010000071.1:1452-15069 GCA_964369345.1 uncultured Oscillospiraceae bacterium | reverse complement strand
TCACCCTAACACAACAGCGAAGAAACTAACAGTAGCTCCACAATTCTGTGGAAAGCTAGTGCGTGAAAAAGCAAGGCTTGCTATTTGTAGTGCCAAGTCGACGCGAGCTTTCGCACAGTGGAGCGTGCACTGGGGGTTTTTAGGGGGCATTGCCACCTAAATCACGCTTGGTTACTTGTCGTGACGTACAAGTAACGAAAAAGTGCACAGACTACCACCCTGTACAAACTAATCACAGGAGTAGAGAGTAATAGAGAGTAGTACATAACTACCACCTAACACAAGGTAGTTACAGGAGTAGTCACATCAAGAAGGAGAAAAAAATGCCACTGGATAAAAGCATAAAAAAAGTAATGGTTATAGGCTCTGGTCCTATTATTATCGGCCAGGCTGCAGAGTTTGACTATGCAGGCGCACAGGCTTGTCGTGTGCTAAAAGATGCAGGTGTAAATGTAGTGCTTGTAAACTCCAACCCTGCAACTATTATGACCGACAGGGCACTGGCTGATGAAATATACCTAGAGCCACTAAATGTGGATACTATAAAAAGAATAATAATAAAAGAGCGTCCAGATAGCCTGCTTGCAGGTCTTGGTGGCCAAACTGGGCTTACGCTTGCTATGCAGCTAAATAAAGATGGTTTCCTTGCTGAGCATGGAGTCAGGCTTATTGGCACAAATGCAGACGCCATAGATAAGGCCGAGGATAGACAGCTATTCAAAGATGCTATGGACGAAATAGGTGAGCCTACTATCCCTTCCGATATTGCAAACGATGTAGAGTACTCTGTTGCTATAGCAGACAGGATAGGCTACCCTGTTATTGTGCGCCCTGCATTCACCCTTGGCGGTGGCGGTGGCGGTGTGGCATATAACGCCGAGGAACTACTCACTGTCGCAAAAACAGGGCTTGATTCTTCACCAATTTCACAAATACTTGTGGAAAGATATATACTAGGCTGGAAAGAGATAGAGTTTGAAACCATGCGTGATGCTGTGGGCAATGTAATAGCAGTATGTAGTATGGAGAACTTTGACCCAGTGGGTGTGCATACAGGTGATAGCATTGTTGTAGCACCAGCACAGACACTTGCCGACCGTGAGTACCAAATGCTACGCTCTGCATCGCTGAATATAATATCTGCACTTGGCATTGTTGGTGGTTGTAACTGCCAGTTTGCACTGCACCCAGATAGCTTTGATTATGCTGTTATCGAGGTAAACCCACGTGTTTCTCGCTCGTCTGCACTAGCGTCAAAAGCTACTGGCTACCCCATAGCAAAAGTTACTACAAAAATTGCTCTGGGTTACTCACTAGATGAGATTAAAAACGACATTACAGGCAAGACAACAGCCTGTTTCGAGCCTACGCTGGACTATATTGTTGCAAAACTACCCAAGTGGCCTTTTGATAAATTTGTGGGTGCATCTCGCATGCTTGGCACGCAGATGAAAGCTACAGGTGAAGTTATGTCTATCGCTACGTCTTTCGAGGCATCTATAATGAAAGCCGTGCGCGGTGCGGAGCTATCTCTTGATACACTAAATGCACCACCACTAACTGATGAAGATATCATCACAAGGCTACATTACCCAGACGACAGACGTATGTTTACTATATTTGAGGCACTAAAAAGCGGTGTTTCTATCGATGAAATATACAAGATTACCTTTGTGGATAAATTTTTCTTGTACAAACTAAAAAATCTTAGTGACTACGAGCTTGAACTTGCTGGTGGATTAACAACTGAGCTGTATAACCGTGGAAAACTTTTGGGCTACACAGATGCCGCAATCACACGTATTAGTGGCACTACAGAGCTACCCAAAACACTACCTTGCTACAAGCTTGTGGATACATGTGCTGCGGAGTTCGAGGCTGTTACGCCATATTTCTATGCAGCTACAGACACCGACTGCGAGGCTACCTCATTCCCCAAATCTGGCAAGCCTGTAATAATCGTGCTAGGCTCTGGGCCTATACGCATTGGACAGGGTATAGAGTTTGACTACTCCTCCGTACACTGTGTGTGGACACTAAAGGAAATGGGCTATGATGTTGTTATAATAAACAATAACCCAGAAACTGTTTCTACAGACTACGACACTGCCGACAGGCTATATTTCGAGCCACTGACAGAAGAAGACGTTATGCGTGTTATAGAGGTAGAAAAACCAGTGGGTGTTGTTGTGGCTTTTGGTGGGCAGACAGCTATTAAGCTTACCAAATTTCTTGACAACAATGGCATTACTATACTGGGCACATCTGCCGAGGGCATAGACACAGCCGAGGACAGAGAGCAGTTTGATGCTCTGCTAGAAAAATTTGATATTAAGCGCCCACGTGGTATGGGTGTTAGCACAACTGATGAGGCTATATCTGCTGCTGACAAGCTTGGCTACCCAGTGCTACTGCGTCCGTCCTACGTTATAGGTGGGCAAAATATGCAGATAGTACACAGCAAGGAGCAAACTATCCGCTATATGGAGCGTATATTGACACAGGGCATAGAGAACCCAGTGCTTGTGGATAAATATATGCAGGGTACAGAGCTTGAAGTCGATGTTATATCCGATGGTGTGGACGTGCTAATCCCCGGCATTATGCAACATATAGAGCGTGCTGGCGTGCACTCTGGCGATAGTATCACAGTCTATCCACCACATGGCATCAATGACAAAATGCTGGATACTATAGTGGAGAGCTCCACACAGCTTGCACTTTCGCTAGGTACTAAGGGGCTTGTAAATATCCAGTACCTAATATATGAGGGTGAGCTGTATGTAATAGAGGTGAACCCACGCGCATCACGTACTATACCATATATCAGCAAGGTTAGCGGTGTGCCAATGGTGGAGCTTGCTACAAAAGTAATGGTTGGCAACGGGCTAAAAGAGCTTGGTTTTGGTACTGGGCTATACCCTACACCACCATACTACGCTGTAAAAGTACCTGTGTTTTCTTTCACAAAACTACGTGATGTAAACTCCTACCTAGGCCCCGAGATGAAATCCACAGGCGAGGTTCTGGGTATTGGTAGAACAGTGGAAGAAGCATTGTTCAAGGGCTTTACTGCTGCTGGGTTCAACATAAAAACATCATTTGGCGAGAAAAAGACAGGCGCGTTAATAAGCGTGGATACACACGACTTGTTTGAGGTTGTGGACCTTGCACGCAAGCTATACAATCTTGGTTTTGTGCTATACGCAACACCAGAAACAGCACAGTCCATAGCATCGCTGGATATTGATGTAATTACAATAAACGATATATTTGAGCAAGATAAAATAGACAAGCTACTGGAGAGTGGCGATATAAGCTACATTGTCTATACAGGCGCACTATGGGACTCCACAGTGGACGACTATATAGCACTGCAACACAAGGCACTGGATTATTCTATACCTTGTATGACTTCGCTAGACACTGCAAATGCGCTTGTAGATAGCATTGCGAGTAGGTATAGTATACACAATACCGAGCTTGTAGATATAAACAATATGCGCACTAGCAAGCAGGAGCTACCATTTGTAAAAATGCACGCTACAGGGGACGACTATATCTTTATAGAGAATTTTAATGATGAGATAACCTGCCCAGAGTCCCTATGTGTACAGCTATGTGACCGTAGCAAGGGTATTGGTGGATATGGTATTGTGCTTATAGAAAAATCCGACGTTGCAGATGTAAAAGTACGCATATTCAACCGTGATGGTAGCGAGGCTGGTATGGCTGGTAACGCTATGCGCTCTGTGGCAAAGCATGTTTATGACAATGGCATAGTAAAAAAAGAAGATATGTGCATAGAAACTGCTAGTGGCATTAAAAATGTATATGTTTATACAAGGAATAACAAAGTTACACTTGCTAGCGTGGATATGGGAACTGCTGTGCTAGATAGCAAGCAGATACCAACTACCATAGATGCAGAAAAAGTTATCAACCACCCTGTGAGCATAGGCGGTAACGAGTATTCTATCACCTGTGTTAATGTAGGCAATCCGCACTGTGTAGTATTTGTTGGCAGGGTGGACACATTTGATGTTCGTGGCGTTGGCTCACTGTTTGAGAATGCAGATATATTCCCCGAGAGAGCAAATGTAGAGTTTATACGAGTGGTGAACAGCCATACTATTAAAATGCGTGTTTGGGAGCGTGGCAACGGAGAAACTGCAGCTTGTGGTACAGGTGCTTGTGCGGCTGTTGTTGCAGCTGTAGAGAATGGCTATTGCCAAAAGGGCGAGGATATTACTGTAAAAGTAAAAGGTGGCGAGCTGATAGTAAACTACACCGACGAGCGTATATTACTAACAGGTAACACCGTGCTTGTAAACTATGGTACTGCCATTTACTAACAAATAAAACTGATATATATAATAAACAGACGATGTGGAATTCCACATCGTCTGTTTTGTTGCTACTAATTATTCATGACGTAGCGCATCTATTGGGTTTAGTTTGGAAGCCTTGTTTGCTGGGTAGTAACCAAAGAAAAGTCCCACAAACATAGAGAAGCTTACAGCACCTACTATCGCCACTGCATCTGGCAGCGATGGGAAGCCTAGAAGGTCTGATGCAAACAGTCCCAGTGATACACCCAGTATTACACCTATAATACCGCCTATCATACAAATAACAACTGCCTCTGTAATAAACTGTAGCATGATATCTGCTCGTGGTGCACCAAGCGCCTTGCGTGTACCTATCTCTTTTGTACGCTCTGTTATGGAAACTAGCATTATATTCATAACGCCTATACCACCAACCAGTAGCGAAATAGCTGCAACTGCTGCTATAGCAAGCTGTATTGTGCCTAGCATCTCTGACATTGTATCCAGCATACTTGTTGGGTTGCTTACCTCTGCTGTGTAGCTGTCGTTATAAACAAAGTATGATGCAAAGAAGGTCTCTGCATATTCTTGCATAGCATCTACATCTGCTGTTTCGTTAAATACAAGCGACACCGAGCTATAGCCATCTTGTGAACCATTCACTTCTTTCGCCTTTGTTATGGGCATATAGATTTGGTAGCTATCACCACTAGAAAAAGCCATCATCATTTCTTCATCACTACTCTCTGTAACGCCTGCTACATAGTAGTATTCTATGCTGTTCCTATTGTATAGCTCTATAGTTTCGCCTATAGGGTCACGCATACCAAATAGCTCAGTTGCAAGGTCTTCCTCTATTATAATAACATTGGCAGCACTAGCTATAGTCTCTTCAGAAAAAGGTGCTCCATTTACTATAGTAAAGCTATCATCTTGCTGATACTGATAGTTAATGCCAGTGGTAGTTAGCGTATATTCCTCACCATCTGATGTTGCAGTTAGTCCGTTTACACTCTCACTAATAGATATGTAGTCTAAATCATTTGCAAAAGTTTCTTCAAAATCTGCTATCATTTCATCAGTTAAATAGTCGTCCTCACCACGTACTGAAGATGTAAACATTCTCGTGTTGCCCTCAGTTTTTGACTGGACGCTGGCAGTTAGCCTTGTAGCACCTATGGCACTGATAGTTTCGTTTACAGATGCTGTCATAGCGTTACCCACTGTGACAATAGATATAACCGCCGCAATACCGATGATAATACCAAGCATAGTAAGTAGCGAACGCATTTTGTTGCCACGTAGTGCCGCTAATGCAAGCATAATATTATCCAGCATATGCTTCACCTCTTTCGTCGGAGATAATGTTACCGTCTTTTATAGTTACTATACGTTGGCACTGGTGAGCAAGCTCTGGGTTATGCGTTATCAGCACTATAGTACATTTTTCTTCTTTGTGTAGCTTGTGGAAAATATCCATTACTTGCTCCGATGTCTGTGAATCTAGCGCACCTGTTGGCTCATCGGCTAGTATAAGTGATGGTGAGTTGCCCAGTGCACGCGCTATGGATACACGCTGTTTTTGTCCACCGGATAGCTCGCTGGGCAAGTGGTCAAGCCTATCGCCCATTTTCACCTTTTCTAGCAGTTCACGAGCTTTTTCTTTACGTGCTTTTGCTGACATTCTAGCATATAGCATGGGTAATTCCACATTTTTCAGCACATTAGAACGGTTTATCAAGTTAAAATTCTGGAAAACAAAGCCAATTTTCTTGTTTCTTATACTGGACTTTTGGTTTTCGCTAAGTTCTTTTATATTTGTGTCGTCCAGCAGATATTCACCCTCGGTTGCTTGGTCCAGTACACCTATGATATTCATAAGTGTACTTTTGCCAGAGCCGCTCTCGCCCACTATCGCCACAAACTCGCCCTCATATATGGTAAGGTCTATACCGTGCAGTACTTCTAGCTCATTCGGTTTGCCGATAAAGTATTTCTTAGTTACGCCTTTTAGCTCTATTACTTTTTCCATATCGGATTACCCCCTGCCGCCGCCAGCCATGCCGCCGCCACCGCCGCCTGTTGGTGCAGTACCACCTGTTGGCATTTCGCCTGTCATGCCGGGCATCATCATCATCATCTCATTATCTTCGCTCACAACTGCAGTTCCTGTCATGTCAGATATTATTTTCATGCCATCTTGTAGCTCTGGAGATGATATCTGTACATAGTAGGAGTCAGCCTCGCCCAGTGTTACTTCTATTCTCTCTGTTGTTATATTACCCTCTGCATCTGTAACTTGGTAGCTAACATAGGATTTGTCGTCTTCTGTTTCTATCGCGCTCAGTGGAACTACATATTCTTCGCCACTTGTGGATATAATGATATCAACTTGCGCGTTCATACCAATTAGCAGGTCGTCGTTAACGCTATCTACACTTATAGTAACCGAGAAACTACTAGCAGTAGAGCCTGAGCCCTGTGATGTTGCGGTAGGTGATTTGCTCACTACTGTTCCTGCAAGCTCTTCATCTGTTGCATCAGTTGTTATAACTGCTGACTGTCCTACTTCTACTATACCGATTTGGTTTTCATCAACATCTACCACTATTTGCAATGTGTTTGCATCCTCTATAATAGCAAGTGCCACGTTTGTCTCTGTTTCTTCACCCACTTCTACATTCAGCCTTGTTATGGTACCAGAAAGGTCAGCTACTATCTCGTAGTCACTAATATTCTCTTGCAAATCTTCCAGTTGCTCAACTAGGGTATCCATTGCATCATTGCTTTGGTGCTCTTCTAGAGCCTCGTCTGCTTTTTCTTTTGCGTCTTCATATGTTTCCAGAGCTTTTTCATATGTTGTTTTTGTTGTGTTGTAGTTCTGCTCCACTGTGTTGTAGTCATACAGTGACTTAGCTTCATTTAGCTCTTGTTCGGCAACATCTGCTGCTGCGCTAGTATCTTTTTGTGCAGCTACACTTGCATCATACTCTGCCTGTGCTACTGCTATTTCTGCGCTTAGGTCTGTGCTAGCGTTGGAGGGGCTTGTTTCTAGTAGCTCAGCTTGTTCATCTAGCAACTCGTCCAGTTCTTCTTGCATTTCATGCATATGTACCAGTGCATCTTGGTTAGCATCAAATGCATCATCATATTCATTCTGTAGGTGGTTCAGTGCATTTACTGCAGTATTATAGAGCGTTCTCCACTCATTATACTGGTCTCTTGCACCGTCATTCTCATACACTGCGTCCCACGCCTCAGACTGTGTCTCGTACGCATCATTATAAGCTTCCAATGTTTTTTCGCTTTGGTCAGCTATATCTTCTTCTTTGTCAGCTATATCCTCTAGCAAGTCTGCAGGGTCCATTCTGAACATTACATCACCCTCTGTCACTACATCGCCCTCTTCAATAAGCACTTCGGTTATCTCTGTGTTGTTCATGGTAGCAAATACTGATATAGTTTCGCTAGACTCTACCACACCTGTTGTTGTTATAGTTTGCTGGATAATATCTTTGCTAAGTGTGGTGGTTCTTATGTACTCCATTGGTACGCCAGAGGTTGCTACTGCTTCTTCATTAGCTATCGCTGGCATCATCGTGGACACATATAGTCCTCCTACGCCTACTACTGCGACTATAGCGACTATTGCAAATATCTTCTTTATATGCTTTTTCATGGTGTTCTCCCTCTCAATATTATTATTGCTATGAGTATAGTATAGAGCCATCACTTAAAATCTACTTTAAAAACTTTAAGTTTTCTTCATTTATTTTTGTGTGTTTCTGCTCTATTTATCTTACAAAAGTTAGTATAAACGCCTTACTTAAAATGAACCTTAAAAAAGAAGCGCACAATTTTAAACTAATTGTAAACACATAACAAAGAAATACAAACAGCAAAACACCCTCGCACAGTGTTGTGGAGGGCAAAAGAAAAAGCTACGACTTGGAGAGAGTCGTAGCTTTAAACTTATTTAATTAGTTTCCTGAATTATTTCTTTTTCATAGAAACTGCAGCAGCAGCAACTAGAGAAACAACAGCAAGAGCAGCAGCAACGCCTACAACGTCAGCAGCGCCTGTATCAGGGTTAGTTGTAGTACCTGTAGATGTAGCAGGTGCAGAAGCTAGCTCCATGTCAGAAACTACTAGGTTAACGCTTGTGCGTGTTTTACCAACGAACGCCCATACATCGTCATCCCAAGCAAAGCTTGTTTTTGTTAGTTTGCCATCTTCGTCAACTTCGTAGATGTAAGAATCTTCGTCAGCTGGGATCTCTACTGTCCAAGCAGAAGCTAGACCGTAAACAGCGATGTTGTAGAACTCTAGCTCAGCATCTTCGTTAGCCATTGTTAGAGCTTTGTTGTAATCGTTATCTGTATCGATTTTGAAGATATCGCCATCGTATACACGACCGTACATTAGGATGTCATTCATTTGGTACTCAGCTTCTTCGTAAGAATCAACGTCAACTTCAACGAATGTGTTGTTAGGAACATCTTCGATGTCGATAGCGTTAGAATCTGTTACTGTGTTAGCAACGATTAGTTTAACTTCTGTGTCGTATGTGAACTCATCACGGTACTCAAAGTTCTCACCGTCTTTTCTAGCACGGATAGAGATTTCTTCGATAACTAGGTTAGGTTTTTTAACCTCATCTGTGTCATCGCTTTTCTCTAGTTTTAGAACTAGAGCCTCGTCATCGCTGATTACATCAAATGTGATGCTATCAACCATGCCAGCGCCTGTTGTGATTTTTTTAGTTGTTACAGCGAAGTAATCTTCGTTGAATTCCCAATCAGAAGCAGCGTCAACACCGAAATCTGAATCTCTTAGGTATAGTTTGTCGCCAGGAGCTACAGACTCAGCATTGTTTAGCATGCTTAGTTGGTAGTTAGCTGCCATAGCAACTGTAGAAAGCATCATTGCTGCAAGAACAGCAGATAGAATTTTTTTCATTGTCTAAATCCTCCATAAAATAATTAATTTTGTAATCTTTAAGTTGTGTTCCAAGTTATCTCCGTCCTTGGTACAATTTGATTATATTACAGATTGTAACAATTTGCAATACTTTTTTGCTGATATTTACATTTCGTTTACAATTTTAGTACAACTTACAAAAACCATGCATAAAACCATAAAAATTATATTGTAAAAGCATATAGTATTGCTATTGTGCGCGGGCGGGCTACTTAATATATTGTACTACACTGCTTTTATTATATTACATATTACACATATTTGCAACCATCTCTGCACAGGTTGTTACAAAATATAATATTTTTCCAAAATAAAGTGATAAATTCTATTGACTATACATCTATATGAGTGTAGAATGGTTTTTAACAAATTGCTTTATTGCGAAAGGAGCACATTTTATGGAACAGTTAAGATGGCTTTCACAATGTATGAAGGGGAAAAAACTACTATTTTTCTTTGCAATGGTTTTGGCGGTATGTTCATCCGCACTTGCCATTATCTACCCATTCATCACCCAGCAAATAACCAACGATGTTCTCTCCGAAGAAGCACTTGCAATTGGACTATCAGCAGTAGATGTTGACTACCTTATCTATTTGGTGGCTATTATGGTCGCCACTAGGTTGTTACGCTCCGTCGTCCGTTTTGCAATGACCGGTGCACTGGAAAATGTTTCTCAGAATGTTCAGCAAAAAGTACGTCACGATATTTACGAAAATCTATGTAAGCAGGACACAGGTTTTTACTCAGAATTTACCACTGGCGACCTAATGACACGACTAACAGGTGATATGGACCTTGTCCGTCACTGTTTAGCTTGGGTTTCTTTCAGTGTTGTGGAGAGTATAAGCCTGTTTATTTTTTCGCTTATCTACTTATATAGTGTAAACGCTACTTTATCCACTATTTTGTTGCTTATTGTACCTATTATATTAGTAACTTCTTTTATGTTCTCCCGCACTGTATATCCCAAGTACTCTGACCTGCGCAGAAAACTGTCACACATGAACTCTGTAGCACAGGAAAATATCGCAGGTAACAAGACTGTACGTGCGTTTGTACGTGAGGATTTTGAGAACGAGAAATTTGGGCAGTGCAATGCAGATTACCGTGAGGCAAATATTGCTGCAAATGCTCACTGGCTAAAATTCTACCCTGTTATAGAAACTTGCTCACAGAGCCTTAGTATAGTAACACTGCTTGTGAGTGGATTGTTTATTATGCAAGGTGAGATGAGTTTTGGTGATTTGGCAGCGTTCTCGCTACTTACATGGGGTCTTTCTGAGCCTATGCGTCAGCTAGGTGTGTATCTAAATGATTTCCAGCGTTTCCTAGCCTCTACTAACAAGATTATGGAAATATACGAAATGCAGACACGCATAGACAATCCAGAAGATGGTGTTACCAAGGGCTCTTCTCGTGGCTGTATTACATTTGATGGTGTTACTTTTGTTTACCCAAACACCAACGGTAAAAAAGCACTTAACGACATTAGCTTCTCACTAACACAGGGGCAGACACTGGGTATTATGGGTATGACTGGTAGCGGTAAGACTACTATTATAGACGCTCTAACCAGAATGCTAGATGTACGCAAGGGCAAGGTGCTTATTGATGGTGTTGATGTCAAGCGCTGGAACTTGCAAGCATTAAGGAGCAAGATAGGTGTTGCTACACAACGTGTCATGCTATATTCTGATAGTGTTAATGCCAATATAGCTTATAGTAGGCCTGATATGACGGAGCAAGAAACAGGCGTTTATGCATATCTTGCAGCGGCAGATTTTGCAAAAGGGCTACCAGATGGCTTTGAGACTATTATAGGTGAGCAAGGTACTGGACTATCAGGTGGGCAAAAACAGCGTATAGCACTGGCTAGGGCACTAGCAAAACAGCCAGAGATACTTATACTGGACGACACTACCTCCGCAGTAGACCTAGAAACAGAGAGCCTATTGCGCGAGAACCTGAAAAACCTACCATACATATGCACAAAGATAATAATAGCACAGCGTGTTTCTGCTATTAGCCACGCAGATATGATTATCGTTATGGACCAAGGTGAGATTGTACAGCAAGGCACCCACGACGAGCTAATACAGCAAGATGGCTTTTACCGTGATATCTATGAGCTACAAAATGTACAGGAATCAGTATAGGAGGTGACGCAAAATGGCTAAGAGAAATACATTTAATGAAGACGAAAATCTAAAACAGAGTTTTAACTGGTATATGGTGCGTCGTAGTTTTGTCTATATTCGCAAAGAACAAAAGCTATTTGTACGTGCTACACTATTGCAGAGCACAGCTATGATAATCGGCCTTTTCGGACCTATGATTTCGGCATATGCTATAAACACTGCCATTCCCGAGAAAAATACACAGCTACTTTTACTCAGCTGTGCTATGATGCTCGTTTCTATCTTGATAAACGTGACATTATCCACTATCACAAACAAGACAGTGAACGAGATAGGGCAAAATATTGTATATAACCTGCGTAAGGACTTGTATGAGCACCTGCAAAAGCTATCTTTTTCTTACTATGATAGCAGGCCACACGGCAAAATACTGGTGCGTGTAATAAACTATGTAAACGCAATGGCAAACTTGCTTTCCAACGGTCTTATCAACCTGTTTTTGCAACTATTCAACCTTGTTTTTATCACTGTGTTTATGTTCCAGATGAATTTGGAACTGAGCCTGATAGTACTTGCGGGGCTTCCATTTGCGCTTATATTCCTACTAGCTATCAAGCCTGTACAGCGCAAAGGCTGGCAAGCGTACTCTAACAAGAGTAGTAATATGAATGCATATCTAAACGAGAATATCACTTGTATGAAGATAGCCCAGCTATTTGCACGTGAGAAATATAACACAGAAGTATATGACGACCTGATAGACGGCGCGAAAAAAGCATGGTATAAGGGTGCAGTCCCCTCCATGGCTATGATGCCTATGATAGACTTTATAAGTAAAGCTGTAATAGCTGGTATAATAGTATATGGTATTTTCTATAGTGCCCCCATGGTGCCTTTTGGTACACTGCTTGCCATGATGACATATTCTAACCAGTTCTGGTCACCTATAAACCAGCTAGCTACTATATATAATAACTTTATCAACAACATAGCATACCTAGAGCGTATATACGAGACCATAGACGAGCCAATAGAGGTTAGTGACAAGCCAGATGCAACAATTATGCCACCTCTAAAGGGTGATGTAACTTTTAAGGGTGTTTCTTTTGCATATGAAAAAGATATTATGGTGCTTAAAAATGTCAGCTTTGATGTTACTGCTGGGCAGAGTGTCGCTCTTGTAGGGCACACTGGTAGTGGTAAAACTACTATTATCAATCTGCTTAGCCGTTTCTATGACAGCACACTGGGCGAGGTACTTATAGACGGTAATGATATATCACAAGTAACACTTGCATCTCTGCGTGCACAAATGGGTCTTATGATGCAAGAAAGCTTTATTTTCACAGGAACAGTTCTGGATAACTTGCGCTATGGTAACCTAGGTGCCACCGATGAGCAACTTATGCACGCTGCCGAGATAGTTTGCGCTGATGCTTTCATACGTGAGCTACCAAAAGGCTATGACACAGAGCTAACAGAGGGTGGTAGCCAGTTATCTCAGGGAGAAAAACAGCTAATAGCACTAGCACGCACAATGGCATCCGACCCTAAGATACTGATACTGGACGAGGCGACAAGCTCCATAGACACAAAAACAGAGCGACAGCTACAAATAGGCCTTAACCGTATGCTCAAGGGCAGGACATCGTTTATTGTTGCGCACAGGCTATCAACTATACGTGCGTGTGACAAAATAATGTTCATAGAAAAGGGCGAAATAGCAGAAGCTGGCACACACGATGAGCTTTTAGCAAAAAAAGGCCACTACTGGCAACTATGTAATCAGCAATCTGTGTAATTCTCACTATCGCACATCACAATTGCTATCTTTTTTGGTAAAACATCTAAAAAACCGAGATTTGCAAAAAAAAATGCAAATCTCGGTAAAAAGTACTTGCAATTTGATAAAATGTATGGTATTATAATCTTCGTTGAGATTACGGGGTGTAGCGCAGTTGGTAGCGCGCCTGGTTTGGGACCAGGATGCCGCAGGTTCAAATCCTGTCACTCCGACCAGTCGAGAAGGCTCGACACCCACATCGCTCTTAGCTTTATGCTAGGGGCGATTTTTAATGCCCGACAGGCGATATCTACTTTGCTAACGCTTACCAGTCGAGAAGGCTCGACACCCACATCGCTCTTAGCTTTATGCTAGGGGCGAT
>CAYJFF010000071.1:0-1352 GCA_964369345.1 uncultured Oscillospiraceae bacterium | reverse complement strand
TTTTAATGCCCGACAGGCGATATCTACTTTGCTAACGCTTACCAGTCGAGAGCCTTGACACGTGTTTTACGTGTTGAGGTTTTATTTTTTGTCCAAATGCAATGCTCGTGATTAAGATATCCTAAATAAGCACACCTAACAAATGAAAGGCTATGCACTTCATTCATTCTGTGTGTAGCTTTTATTTTTTTGACAGTAGAAGAAATAAAGTCCAACATCACATACCAGTGCCCCCAGTATCACGAACTATACTAGGGGCATTTTATATAATTTACACAGGGAGCTTATGTATTGCCCCCCGTTGCTTTTTCATCAAGCCCTAGGCTGATATACAACGCACGGTCAATATTGTTCATCACGTTGTCATCTATCCTGCCCATTCTCTCTTTTAGTCTTTTTTTGTCAATAGTCCTCACTTGCTCCAGTAGCACTACAGAATCTTTTGACAGTCCGCAACAGGTACTGGATAGTGGTATATGTGTTGGTAACTGTGCTTTGTCCCGTTGGCTTGTTATCGCTGCCGCAATAACTGTCGGACTAAATTTGTTACCAACATCATTTTGTACTATCAGCACAGGGCGCATTCCACCTTGCTCAGAACCCACCACGGGACTTAAATCTGCATAAAATATATCTCCGCGCTTTACTGTCATTTTTACACTACTCCTTTTCAATTCCTACTGTTTTGTATGTTCGGCTTACTTATTATGTCTTACTTACATTCTACCCGCCATACAACAGTTTTAATCAAAGGTTTATACTTTTGCGATGAATATACACCGCAATACATTCTATGCTTATGTGTAAAAATCGGCTACTGTACATAGTGGTATTTTATGATTTTTGGTGTGGCTTGAATATAAGCCCTGCAAGCAGGCTGAGGAATATGGCTGTTGCTATACCCAGCGCAGATGACGTAAGTCCACCCGTGAGTATCCCAGTCCAACCGTCACGCAATATAGCCTCGCGCGTACCTTTTGCCAGCAGTGCACCAAACCCTGTTAGTGGTACTGTGGCTCCAGCTCCAGCAAGGTCTATCAGTGGTTGGTACAGGTTAAATCCGCCTAGCACCACGCCTATAACTACATACGCCACCAATATTCTCGCTGGTGTCAGCTTTGTGTAGTCTATTAATAACTGCCCAATGGCACATAGTGTACCGCCTACAATAAATGCATATACATAATTCATTTTTCTCCTCCTTTTATTTTTGTTAGCTATTGTTTTCTTGGGTGATAGTTTCTACTTCTGTAACTAGCTCGTACAGAGTAATCACAAAAACACGAACTATCACCCTACCACAACAGCGAAGAAACTAACAGTAGCTCCACAATTCTGTGGAAAGTTAGTGC
>CAYJFF010000070.1:11141-15419 GCA_964369345.1 uncultured Oscillospiraceae bacterium | reverse complement strand
ACACCTCTTGTTTACACAAGGTCTACATGTGCTCTATCCGCACCATGTGGCATATAGCCCGCTACTTCTACAAGTCCATCACGTCCCCATAACTGTGCATTTACAAAACAAGTATATCCTCTGCCGTGGTCTACTATCCACTCGTGCAGTTGCTTGCGTGGTAGCCCTATGGCAGATAACAGCGACATTATCACACCGCCATGCGTTACTACTGCTACGTCATATATTTCATTTGCTACCATATCGTCATATATAAACTTAAAGCCCTGTATTACCCTCTGCAAAAACTCGTGCCCGCTCTCACCATTTGGTGGTGCAAACTCCATTGCATTTGCCAGCCAAGCCTTGAACTCCTCGCTATCACCCATTTCTTCCATCTTTTTGCCCTCAAAGTCGCCAAAGTCCATCTCTCTTAGCTCTGGCACTGTCATAATCTCACGCTCTGGGTAAACTATGCCACAAGTTTCTATACATCTGCTCATGGGGCTGGTGTATACTATACCGACTGGTGGGTATTCATAAGTTTCACGCAAGTCTATCAGCTCTCGCATACCCTCTGTGCACAAATGTGCATCTGTACGCGAGCCAAGAAATTTTCCGTCTTTATTCTCCTGTGTCATGCCATGTCTGACAAAATGAATTCTGTAGTTTTTCATATAGATATTCTCCCGTTATTTTTAAAAATAAAACTAATAATCGTTTCTATTAGCTGTTTTGTAAGGATTTTTTCCATTTATTAAAGTCTATTATACCACAAAAACAACAGTGTGGTTAAGAAAATTTTGTAAATTTATTTTCAAAAACCTACAATAGGTATATTTATATTATAAAAAACACTATAAAAGTATATAAATGCACAATTTTTATTAAAAATTAATATTTTTCTACTTTTAGTATTTACAAATGAGAGTTTATCAGATATAATTATTTCACTTAACGTTATTTTTACTTTCTTACTTAGTTTGATTAAAACAAAATCACAATTCGTGTATAAGTTTGTATAAAGTTAACAATAGTGATATTTTTTACCATGTAAATTCTACTAATAGTATTTATTTTTATGAAATGAGGTGTGGCTTTGGCTTCCGAATTCTCCAGAATATTGACACTACTAAGAAAAGAGAAAAATTTGAGCCAAAAATCTGCGGCTACAAGCTTGGGTGTTTCTCAGGCACTTTTGTCACACTACGAAAAAGGTATTAGGGAATGTGGTTTGGACTTTTTGGTTCGTGCTGCGGACTTCTATGATGTTTCTGTAGACTATATGCTGGGTCGTTCTCCTGACAGGAACGGCGCTAAACTATCTGTGGACGAGCTACCAGAGCCAGAAACTGCTGGCAAGGAAAATGTATTTAGGGGTGGTAGCATACTTACCACACTAAACAAAAAGCTAATAGCAAACTCGCTCAATATCCTTTATGATATACTTAGTAAGTCTGGCAGTGACTCACTTATTGGCGAGATAAGCAATTTCCTAATGATTGCTGTCTATCGTGCTTTTCGCATTGTGTACAGCGCAAATATCAAGAACCAGTCACAGATGTTTAAACTACCAGAACAGCTAGCTGGCAGTTACTGCAATGCCGCTATGGAGATACATCAAGCAAATGCAAGCTCTATCGCACATGGCAAGCCACTCCATGGTATGGAAAAGATAGAAAACCACGATAACTTGCTGCTTTCTACTGAGCTTATAACAAAGAACTACCCTCTTTTTGGCACGTCCTTGCTCAACCTTATAAATTCTGCTGAGAACTCTGTTGGCAAGCTACATAAATAACACAACTAATATTACAGCACACTTTATCTATAACGATATTGTGTGCTGTTTTTTATTTTTGTTGTGTTGCACAAAAAAACGTTTCTCTTTTATCCATAGTTGTAACATTCATTATTTTTCTCATATAAATCGATAGTTTTTGTGATTTTTTTGCTTTTTTAAACAGTTTTTAGTATACATTTTATAACAAATGCTACTTTTCTCACTTTACAAATTAGCAAAAACGTAGTACTATTATAATAATTCTTATAAGTTTATTAACATAATATAATGTTGATAACACACAATAACAGGGGGTAACAAATGAAAAAATTACTAATATTATTGATGGCAACAGCAATCTTGGTTACTGGTTGCGGGGCTAACACAACACAGGAAGATGACAATGTTCTGCGTGTTGGAATAGATTTGAAATACTATCCTTTTATGTACCTAGACAGCAATGGCGACCCAGCTGGGCTAGAGCCAGATGTTGCGCAAGCTTTTGGTGAGTACATTGGTATGGAAGTAGAGCTTGTTAATACTGATTTTACCATGCTAATACCAGCGCTCGATACTGGCGATGTAGATATAGTTATCAGCGATATGTCCATTGCGCCAGACAGGCTAGAAAAAGTGGATTTTTCCGACCCTTATAGATATTCACCCACACTGGCACTTGTCAACAAGGACTTCGCCACCGCAAACAATATCACCGATGATATGAGCGAGGAAGATTTTTTTGCTATAGAAGGCTTTGATTTTGTTTCGCTAGCTGGCACTATTGCAGCTACTATACCATATAAACACGGTGTAGCAACTACCGAGTTCCCAGAGATAGCAACAGCTATTATAGAAGTATCCACAGGTAGGGCAGATGCTATTGTGGGCGCATACACAGTGCATGGCGACCACGCGGCAAACCCAGAAACCACTATAGTATATAGCGGTATATCCGACTATAGCTCATCTGCATTTGCTGTAAAAAAGGGTAATACCGAGCTTATAGAAAAAGCTAATGAATTTATAGCTACAATGTACGAAGAAGGCGGACTATACGCAGAGGCAAATGGTAAGTACGATGCAGGTATTGCAGACTTTCTTAAAAACGACTCACTGGGTCTAGACTACATCATATATCCACCACAAGGGAACTAATTTATGAAAAAAACACTTGATACAATACAATATATCATAGTTATAGCGATATTTTTGGTGGGGATTGCACTAGCACTCATGTACACCACCGACAACCCACGCTATGACCTGATATTGGTAGAATATTCTCAGCTTGTAGACGCTTTTATTGCCACTGTCTTTATAAGCATAACAACACTTATACTCAGCATGGTAATAGGTTTTGTGATGTTTTTAATGCTACGCTCAAAGATAGTGTTTATAAGAGCATTCTCGCAGGTTTTTAACGAGATTATTATGGGTACACCACTACTTGTACTGATATTCTTGGCAGTATATGTTATCGGTACTTTGATAAACGTAGACGACAAAATATTACTGGGAATACTCTCGCTGACACTATACACTAGCCCATACATTGCGAATGCATACGAAACTGCTGTTGCAGTAGTAGATAGCGACCAGTATGTCGTTATGGACCTTTATCATTTTAAGTGGTACCAGAAATACCGATATGTTATTATCCCACAGATGATAAAACCCGTTATTCCCTCAATCATCAACAATTTATCTAGCATAATAAAAGGCTCTGCCCTACTAAAAATAATTTCCGTCTTTGAGATTTCCTATGTTGTAGGTACTATATCCTCACGCAACTGGGCGGCTATAGAGGGGTATTATGTAATGTGGGTTATGTATCTAATTATTACCATACCTCTTTCTTTGCTTGCTAAATATATAGGAAAGCGGGTGAGTGCATGAGGCTTGTTATAGAAAAAGTCAACAAAAACTACGGTGAACTACAGGTACTTAAAAATGTTTCTCTATCACTGGACGGCGTTTCTGCCATTGGTATTATTGGCGAGTCCGGCTGTGGTAAATCCACGCTACTACGCCAACTAGCATGCATAGAGCAACCAAATTCAGGTGATATCAGTGTTAATGGGCTTTCCCTACCAGAGAGTAAGTGGGAGCTACAGGAGCAACTGGGGTACGTTTTCCAGAAACATAATCTTTTCCCACACCTTACTGTTGCGCAGAATATTTTGCTGATACTGGAGAAGATGAAAAAGCTAGATAAGCAAACAGCGGAGCGTCGCTTGGGTGAGGTTTTAAAGACACTACGTATAGAGAGCGAGGCACATAAAAAGCCAAACGAGATATCTGGCGGACAGGCACAGCGTGCATCTATCGCACGTGCACTAGCAACGCACCCTAGGTTGATATTCCTAGATGAGCCAACAGCCGCACTGGACCCACTGCTAACTGACGAAGTGCTAAAGTCTGTTCAGGAGCTGAAAAATAGTGGAATAGAATTTATTTTTGTTACACACGAGATAGATTTTTTAAAAGAGTTTGCAGACTATGTTATTTTTATGAAA
>CAYJFF010000070.1:0-11041 GCA_964369345.1 uncultured Oscillospiraceae bacterium | reverse complement strand
AAAAATCGAGTAACACTTATGCGTGACTTCGCCGAATATAATTTGATTGTAAATTGGAGACTAATTTGGAACTGAAAAACATCAAGCTTTGCGAAATTGACACAGCTATGGAAATTATAAACTCTGCTAAAGCACATTTGAGAGCGCAGGGCATAGACCAGTGGCAAACTGGCTACCCAGACCGTGAATGTATAGAAAAAGATGCACTAAACCAAACAGGTTTCTTCGTAGTGGATGATGGGATTGTTTTGGGGTATCTGTGCATTGACTTTACTGGCGAACCAGCCTATGAGCTACTCAATGGCTCTTGGGCATCTAACCAAGCATATGTTGTAGTTCATCGCATGGCATTTAACACTAATGCACGTGGCAAGAATTTATCTAGCAAAGTTTTTGAGCTTGTGGAGCAAATGAGCATTAAAAAAGGCGTTCGCTACTTCAGGGTTGATACTGACGAAGATAATAAAAAAATGCAACATATCTTAACAAAAAATGGGTTTGTATATTGTGGCACAATTTGGTTTGATAATAGTGAAAAAATAGCTTTTGATAAGCTTTTCTGAGCTTGTCACTAAAAATATCTACCTAAATACAAAGGCAACACCTTGCTAAACAGCTTGGTATTGCCTTTTTTTATTATTTGTGAGTTATAGAGGACGCATCCCATTTAAAACGCTTGTATAGCACAAAGAAAATAACTGCTGTCATACACCACGTGATAGGATGTGCAGCAAGTACTAGCATTAGGCTCTGTGAGGTTGCCATTATAACCTCTATGTAAGCCAGGCGTATTACGCACCAAAATAGCAACATCGTGTACATGGGTACTTTTGCCCTACCCAGCCCACGCAGTACGCTTGCCATGGAGTGCGAGAACGCACACAAGAAATATGCTGGTGCTACCGTCCTTGCTTTTAGCGCACCTAGCTCTATTACCTCTGGGCTGTCGCTGAAAATATCTATGCCATATGGTGCGAAAAATAACATAAGTATTCCCACTATTTGTGTTATTACACAGGACATCATTGTGCCTATCCATGCGCCTTTTTTTGCACGCTCCATATTATTTGCACCATAGTTTTGGCTGACAAATGTAGTAATAGATACATTAAATGCTGTTATGGGTATAAACGCAAATTTTTCGAGCTTTGTGTACGAGCCAATGCCCGCCATTGTTGCAGCACCAAATGTGTTGATATTCGCTTGTATGATTGAGTTTGCTGTTGCTGTAACAGAGTTTTGCACACCTGCTGGTAGTCCTACTTTCATCATATCATTTATCAGTGGTTTTTCAAAACACAGTGTTTTTAGTGATACTCGGTAGATATCATTTACTCTGCTAAGGTGGAAAAATGCAAGAACAGCACTGACAAACTGTGCTATAACAGTAGCAAATGCTACACCAAACACACCCATATTAAAGACAGTAACAAAAAGAATATCCAGCACAACGTTTAGCACAGAAGATATTATCAAGTAGTAAAGTGGGTATTTGCTGTTGCCCACAGCCTGGAATATGCCACTGGCTGTGTTGTACATTATAAGTGTGCCTATGCCTGCAAAATATGTCAGCAAGTAGCTGTATGTATCATCTACTATCTCTGGCGGTACATTCGTCCATATGACAAGGTATTTGCTGAGAAACACGCCTATCACTGTTAATGCAAGGCTAATAATAAGGCCTAGTGACACTGCCGTGCCTACGGATTTTTGCACCATAGTATCGTCTTTTGCACCAAAATACCGTGAGATGATGATAGTAAAACCTGTTGCTATACCAGAAAAAAAGCCTACAAGCATAAATGTAATGGAGGCAGTGGAAGAAACTGCTGCTAGTGCATCGTCACCTAGAAAATTCCCCACTACCACAGCATCTATAACATTATATAGCTGTTGGAACATCATGCCCCAAAACAATGGCATCGAGAATTTTATTAACTGTGACTTGATATCACCCTCAGTCATATTCATCGTGCTAATTCGCATTTCTTTGCCCACCTTTACAGTTTGTAGTAACAGGAACATAAATATAATCAAGGTAGCATAAACCACCTTGATTATTCAGTAAACTAATATATTAGTGCTATTATACCACTTTTTTTATAGTAATGCAAATGCAAATCAGTGCTTTGTACTATAAACTTTGCTATTCTGTGTAGATATTGGCATCAGTAATGACGATATCCACGCTGATATCCCAGTCATCACAGTAGATTTTATCTGCCTTTTGTACATCATATGCCACCAGTATTTTTGTTGCGTTAGTAGCCTGTGGCAAATATCTATCATAGTATCCCTTGCCCATACCAATACGGTTTTTGTCGCTATCAAACCTAGTGCAAGGCACTATAACCACATCAATATCCTGTGGTGATATGGTGGTTGCGTCGGCAGGGTTTGGTGCTAGTATGCCATATTTTGCACTGCAAAGCCCACTTTCACCAGCAATAGCTGCATACATCTCGCCATTCTCTACACATATCGGGTATGCAAGCTTTTTTCCACAGTTTTCTGCCCAGTGGTGGAAAAGTGACAAATCTACCTCACCACCAAATGCACAATAAGAGAAAATAATATCTGCACTCTGCACTGCTGGGTGTTCCTGTAGTTTCTGCGCTATGCTTGCATTTAGCCCACTACGTATCTCTGGCAGAATTTGTTTGCGTGCTAATATGCCCTCTCTGCGTAGCTTTTCTTTGTCCTGATACATTAGAATAGACCTGTTATTTTGCCATTCTCGTCCACATCAATATTCTCAGCAGACGGAACTTTTGGAAGACCTGGCATAGTCATTATATCGCCTGTTAGTGCTACAATGAACCCAGCACCAGCAGATACTTTCAGGTTGCGTACAGTTACTTTAAAGCCTGTTGGCGCACCTAGTAGTTTTGCGTTGTCAGAGAACGAATACTGTGTCTTTGCCATACAGATAGGCAGTTCACCATAGCCCATTTCTGCCAGTACACGTGCCTGTTTTTTTGCAGCAGCAGTAAGCACTGCACCATCACCATGGTACACTTTTTTTACTATCATATCTAGCTTATCTTTTATGCTACACTCCATTGGATATGCAAAGCTAAAGTCATTTTCTTGCTCGGCAAGCTCCAGCACTTTCTCTGCAAGCTCTATGCCACCTTTGCCACCTTTTTCCCATACTTCGGATAGTTTGACCTCCACGCCATATGCCTCACAAGCAGCGCTCACAGCCTCGAGCTCCGCTACTGTGTCTGTAGGGAAACGATTAATAGCAACCACGCAAGGTAGTTTATACACGTTCTTTATGTTGTCTACGTGCTGTAACAAGTTGGGCAGACCCTTTTGCACAGCCTCTATGCTCTCCTGTGACAGCATATCTTTTTTTACACCACCACTGGATTTCAGCGCGCGAACAGTGGCAACAATAACCACAGCAGATGGTGTTAGCCCACCCACACGGCATTTTATATCTAGGAATTTCTCAGCACCTAGGTCTGCACCAAAGCCTGCCTCTGTAACCACATAGTCACCCAGAGATAGTGCAGTTTGTGTAGCTATAAGCGAGTTACAGCCGTGTGCAATATTTGCAAATGGTCCACCATGTACAAATGTAGGCGTACCCTCCAGTGTCTGCACAAGGTTTGGTTTTATAGCATCTTTTAGCAGTGCTGTCATAGCGCCATGTGCGTTTAGCATACCAGCAGTCACAGGCTTATTGTCATATGTGTAGCCGATTATCAGGTTTTTCAGCCTGTTTTTTAGGTCTGCTATATCGGATGTTAGGCATAGTACTGCCATAACCTCGGACGCAACACTAATATCGTAACCGTCCTCACGTGGGACACCATTAGCTGTGCCACCAAGTCCACAGGTGATATAACGCAGTTGCCTGTCATTCATATCCACACAGCGTTTCCATGTTATTTTACGCACATCTATACCCAGCGCATTGCCTTGATGAATATGGTTGTCAATCAAAGCTGCTAGCAGGTTATTAGCCGCACCTATAGCGTGAAAATCCCCAGTGAAGTGCAGATTGATATCTTCCATAGGCACAACCTGCGCATATCCACCACCAGCCGCGCCACCTTTAACACCAAATACAGGGCCCAGAGATGGCTCTCTTAGTGCTATTACAGTGTTTTTACCCAGCTGAGAAAGCGCATCGCCAAGACCCACTGTAGTAGTTGTCTTGCCCTCGCCCGCCGGTGTGGGGTTGATAGCTGTAACAAGTATCAGCTTGCCCTGCTTGCTAGATTTTGCTTTTACAGCTGCATACTCTACTTTTGCTTTGTACTTGCCGTAGTGCTCCAGATGTTCTTCCCCAATGCCCAGCTTTGTAGCTATCTCGTTGATGTGTTTCATTTGACATTCTTGTGCTATTTCAATATCCGTCTTAAATTCAGCCATAAAGTCGCTCCATTCTATTTCATCAAAATTAACAAGGAAATCTACTGCTATATTATCTTATATTCAGCGAAAAAATGCAAGACCCTAGCAAAAAAATCTTAAATTTTCTGCAAATAATACGAAAAAACGCCCAAGCAAGCCATTAATGTGACAAACTCAAGCGTTAAAATTCTTTTAGTGCATATATTACGCAGAGATAACAACTGTTACCATATACCCCACATATACAAGGGCAGAGATAAAGCCCTCTTTTTTTGTTGCTACTCTATCAGTTAGTGCAAACCAGTACATAAGCAGCGTTGTTGCAACCATAACACCTACATGGTATAGTGCTGCGCTCTCCACCGCTATAGGGGAAACCATTGCAGAAAGCCCTAGAATAAACAAGATATTAAGTATGCAAGAGCCTATAGCATTACCCATAGCAAGCTCGCTCTCGCCTTTTCTCGCTGCTACTATACTTGTTACAAGCTCTGGTAGTGATGTACCAATCGCTACTATTGTTAGGCCTATAATAGTTTCGCTAAGTCCAAATGTCTGTGCTATGCTTGTTGCGCTCTCTACTACTAGGTCGCCACCAACTATTATCATAGGTATACCCAGAAACACAAACAGCACACTTCTCCACATAGGGGCAGTTTTTTTCTCTGTCTCTTCTATTTCTTGGCTTGCTTTTTCCACTTTTCTGGATTTAAGCGCGTCTTTTATAAGCACATAGATATACACTGCACAGCTAACCAAGAAAATACCAGCTTCTATCCTGCTTATCTCGCCATCTAGTATAAACAACAGCACCATAACAGCGGCAGCAGTTGCTACTGGGAAGTCACGTTTAAGCGTAGATGTTTCGGAAACAATCGGTTTAATAAATGTACACACACCTGCAACCAGCATTAGGTTGAAGATGTTAGAGCCTGTTACATTGCTGATAGCAAGAGCATTGCTACCCTCAAAAGATGCTGTTACACTAACCGCAGCCTCTGGCAAGCTAGTGCCCAGCGACACAATAGTAAGACCAATAATAATAGACGGTATACCCAACACCTTAGCGATGTTGCTACTACCGTCAACAAAAAAATCAGCACCCTTTATCAGTGCCACAAAACCAATAATTAATAGCAAATAGGTCATAGTACAAAACCCCTCCTCTTTCATAAACATCGGCAAAGAATATCTGCCGAAACGAACAGGTAAAAGTCTTGTTATTTAATATGCAACCGGTTAAAAACGTGATGACGGCTACACAACACCCACTTGGTGTCAACTACTCCCTCTTACTATATTATCTATTATATGCTTTTTCACTCGCTTAGTCAATATTCAAGATTGTTGTTTTTATGCTGTAAAAATAAAAAAATTTTCTCCAAAACATACAAAAACCGCACTCTTAGCCAAAGCCACGAGTGCGGAAAATAGTTTTTATTAGTGCTCTGAAGATGCAGCAGGAGTAAATCTTGCTGTGTTCATCTTAACGCCAGGGCCCATTGTTGTAGCAACAACGCAAGAACGCACATACTGACCTTTTGCAGCAGATGGTTTTGCTTTTAGGATAGCGCCCATTAGTGTATCAAAGTTCTCTTGTAGCTTAGTAGCGCCGAAAGAAACTTTACCGATTGGGCAGTGGATGATGTTTGTTTTATCAAGACGGTACTCGATTTTACCAGCTTTTGCTTCCTCAACAGCTTTTGCAGCGTTTGGTGTAACTGTGCCAGCTTTTGGTGTTGGCATTAGTCCACGAGGACCAAGCACTTTACCAAGACGACCAACGATACCCATCATGTCAGGAGTAGCGATAACTACATCAAACTCCATCCAGTTTTCTTTCATAATTTTGTCCATGTATTCTTCTGCGCCAACATACTCAGCACCTGCAGCTTTTGCAGCCTCAGCAGCGTCGTTTTTAGCGAATACAAGTACACGTACACTTTTACCTGTACCGTTTGGTAGTACAACAGCACCACGTACTTGTTGGTCAGCATGACGAGAGTCAACACCAAGACGGATATGAGCCTCTACTGTTTCATCAAATTTTGCTTTGCCTGTTTTTGCGCAAAGCTCTATAGCTTCTGCAACTTCATAAAAAGCTGTGCCGTCTACTAGTTTGCGGCTATCAACATATTTTTTACCGTGTTTCATTTTATTCTAACTCCTCTTTGATTGGGTGGTCAGTGTGCCACCCGTTGTGGTAATAAACGGATATGGGGTAGGGGCATAGCCACCTACATCGTGAGGCTTCTTTTGCCTCTTTCCTCCCACTATGAAATAGGGAGCAGCGGTTTTAATTAATATTATTAATCTTCAACAACTACACCCATGCTGCGGCATGTACCAGCAATCATGGACATAGCGGTGTCGATATTCGCCGCATTAAGGTCAGGCATTTTTTGCTCTGCAATTTTCCTGATTTGCTCTGTTGTGATTTTACCAACTTTTGTTTTGTTTGGTACGCCTGAACCACTCTCAAGACCTATAGCTTTTTTGATAAGCACAGGAGCAGGTGGTGTTTTTGTGATAAAAGAAAAAGTACGGTCTGCATATACTGTTATTACAACAGGGATAATAAGACCAACATCATTTTTTGTGCGCTCATTGAACTCTTTGGTAAAAGACATAATGTTTACGCCGTGTTGACCAAGAGCAGGACCAACTGGTGGTGCAGGTGTTGCTTTACCAGCAGGGATTTGCAGCTTAATATAGCCAATAACTTTCTGAGCCATAATTTTAGTTCCTCCAAATTAGTGGTAATTTTGCGGAGCAATAAAGTTTTTGCCCCTCCCACAGGTGGTTTTCCACCTATTACTTACGTTTGTGCTTATACAATCGGCTTTACTTGTGCAAGGCCAAGCTCTACAAGCACTTCTTTACCCATCATAGATACGGTTACTTTTACAACTTGCTTGTCGATATCGATAGCCTCGACAACGCCAATAAAGCCAGAAAGGTAGCCGTCTTCCACCATTACGCTATCACCAACGCTATAGTTAACGTCGATAGTTTTGTGTTCAACACCAAAGCGGGCAACTTCGGCCTCGGATAGTGGAATTGGTTTTGTTCCCTCACCAACAAAGCCAGTAACGCCGCGTATATTACGCACAACATACCAACTATCGTCAGTCATAATCATCTTGATAAGCACGTAGCTAGGGAATAGCTTGTGCTCTACTTCTTTTTGCTCGTTATCTTTCATTTCAATAACGATTTCAGTCGGGATATTAACCTCGCGTATCAGATGATGAAGTTGGCGATTTTCCACTGCGTTCATGATGCTGTCCGCAACCTTATTTTCATAACCTGAATATGTGTGTATTACATACCATTTTGCTTCTTCCATCGCGTGGGCCTCCTTGTTTTGTTCATCTTATAGTTTTGTGGTTAATGTGTCGTTGTTTATAGATAGTTTATAAGCGTTCCTATTAAGAAAGAAAACAGACTATCCACACCCCAAACAAACAAACCGCTAACTGCTACAAAAGCAAGTACCACTAGGGTATTGTTAGCAAGTGTTTTTTTCGCGGGCCATACAACTTTTTTCATCTCGCCTGCCATGTCCTTGAAAGAACGGTTCATACGAGCAAAAAAACCTGGTTTTTTAACTGTTTCAGACACTGCAAAGCCCCCTTATTTGGTTTCTTTGTGAACAGTATGCTTTTTACAGAAACGACAATATTTGTTCATTTCTAGCCTGTCCGGATCGTTTTTCTTGTTTTTCATTGTGTTGTAATTGCGTTGTTTGCACTCCGTGCAAGCGAGTGTAATTTTTACTCTCATGTTCTTCGGCACCTCCTGATTTGCGGAATTTTTGCCTCCCTCTTTACTATGGGTGGTAATGAGCCACTTGCACCCGAATACGGGAGCTAAACTGCCATCGTTCCGACAGCCTGCGAAGGGCAATTGACCTTTTGTATGCAAAATATAAAATTGCACGCAAAAAATAGCCCTCCAGAGAGGTGCTATAACTATAACATATTCATTTTACTAAGTCAAGCACTATTTTTACAGGAATTTTGCTTGTTTTGGCTGGGTTTTTCCAGTTTTTCGTTGCCAGATATGCCTTTTTTATGGAAAACAAGTATTTTTCTTGCGTTTCTTACTAAAAAAGTTGCATTTTTATTAATATAAATTTAACTAACCCACCTAGAAAATAGCATTGCAGAAAAAATAATTATATGTTATTATAATACGTAATATCTCAGTAGCTCTGCTTAATATTATATAAGTAGAAATAATTATTGCAGATGGGAGCTGACTAAATGAAAAAAACAGTACTTATATTGTTCGGCGGTGTTTCGTCAGAACATGATATATCTTGCAGGTCGGTAGTTTCTGTGCTAGAAAATATCGACAGGGATAAATACATACCTCTAACTGTGGGCATCACCAAGGATGGTAGGTGGCTTCAGTTTACTGGTAGCGTTGCAAAAATAATGGACGGTAGCTGGGTGGACGACACAGAGAATGTTTTCCCCTGCATCATATCCCCAGACCGTAGCCACCACGGCATATTGCTGGAGGTTGACCACGCATGGCATGTGGAGAGCGTGAATGTTGCTTTCCCTGTGCTACACGGCAAAAATGGCGAGGACGGCACCGTGCAGGGCTTGCTAGAGCTTGCTGGCATACCATATGTTGGTTGTGGCGTTGCTAGTAGTGCAAACTGCATGGACAAAGACATAGCAAAGATACTACTCACAGTGAATGGCATACCAAATGCACGCTGGCTGACAATTAAAAAAGCCGACCACCCATCACTAGCCGACATAGCTGGTGCTATAGAAAAAGATATCGGCTACCCATGTTTTGTAAAGCCTGCACGCGCTGGCTCGTCCATTGGTGTTACAAAAGTAAACACAGTAGAGGACTTGGCAGAGGCGCTGAATGTTGCTTTTTCTCAGGACGACAAACTGCTTATAGAAGAATGTATCTATGGCGCAGAGGTGGAGTGTGCTGTTATGGGTAATGATGACCCTATCTGCTCAGAGTATATTGGCGAGATAGCACCACTACGTGGCGTGTATGACTTCGAGGGTAAATATCTGGATAACTCCACAGCGCAGTTCATACCAGCACGCTTGCCAGATGAACAAACACAGAAGATTAGGCAAGTGGCTATTTCTGCATATAAAGCTCTGGGTTGCACTGGGCTGTCCCGCGTGGATTTTTTTGCACTAGAAGATGGCAACTTTGTCCTTAACGAGATTAACACACTGCCCGGCTTTACTAGCATAAGCATGTTCCCCAAGCTATTTATCTCCACAGGCGTGGAGTACAGCAAGCTTATAGACTCTCTGATAGAGTTTGCTGAGGAAAGGGGTCTGCAATGAGCAATGCGCCTATAGGTGTTTTTGATAGCGGTCTGGGTGGCCTCACCTGTGTAAAAGAGCTTGTGTCACTACTACCAAGCGAAAATATAGTGTATTTTGGTGACACAGCAAGGGTACCATATGGCACTAGAAGTCGTGACAATATATTAACGTATAGCAAGCAGGATATAGCTTTTCTATATAGCAAAAACGTCAAGGCTATTATATCTGCCTGTGGCACAGTTAGCTCCGTGGCTGGTAGTATGATTTCCCAGAGTTGCCCACTACCATATATAGAGGTTATAAGCCCCACTGCACGCGCAGCTGTTAAGGCTACAAAAAACAAGCGTGTGGGCGTTATAGCAACAAAAGCTACACTGCACAGTGGCAAATTTACAGAAGAAATAGCACAGCTAGACAGTAGCATAACAGTTTACCCAAAGACCTGCCCACTGTTTGTACCGCTGGTGGAGGAGGGGCACTTTTCCCCAGATGATAAGCTAGTACAGCAAGTGGTAGAGATGTATCTAAAAGAGCTAGTACCATATGATATAGATACACTTATACTAGGTTGCACGCACTACCCCATACTTGCAGACGCCATAAGCGCATATATGGGCACTGGTGTTACTTTGATAAATTCTGGTCGTGAGGCGGCACTTGCAGCTGCTACATCTCTTGGTAGCAACAATTTGCTAAACACAGAGGACAACACGCCAAGCCATAGCTTTTTTGTGACAGATACTGCCGATAGTTTTCACACATTAGCACAGATATTCTTGGGGGATAATATACAGGGTACAGTGGAGAAAATATCACCCGAGCAACTGGAGCATTACACATCCCCAATCGGCTGAGCCGAATAACTTTATTTTTGAGGTATATAGATGAAAACTAAAAAAAATGACTGTCTAATAAAAATTATAGGCACACAAATCGTAGATGGCGAAACGGAAGTTGTAGAAATAACGACCAAGGGTAGTTTCCACTTTGATGAGGATATTATCCATATTGAGTACTGGGAAAGCGAGGCTACAGGCTTTAGTGGCTCTGAAACTAGCGTTGTTTACGAGCCACAGGACGGTAGAATAACAATGAACCGCAGTGGCAAGGAAAGCTCCCAGCTAATAATAGAAAAATCCAAAAGACACCAGTGCCTATATTCCACACCATATGGCAGGTTTACCATTGGTGTATTCGGCAAGAATATAGATAGCTCGCTGACACAGGACGGTGGAGATATCACTTTCTCCTATGACCTAGATGTAGAAACCAGCCTAGCTAGCGAAAACAGCGTGGAAATACAGGTAAGTATGCAGTCATAAGGCGCTGTTTGCTATGTACCTACTTATTAT
>CAYJFF010000069.1:0-15682 GCA_964369345.1 uncultured Oscillospiraceae bacterium | reverse complement strand
CTCAGTAGCAAGTGGGCGGTGTCACTTTTTTTCTTCAAAAAGTGAAGCAAAAAAAAGCCTTACACGGCAGGAGTATTTCGTTTTCTGAGGAAAACGACTTAGGCTCCGCCTAAGCATCGCAATTTTTTGAAAAAAATTGAGTAAAACTTTTGGGTGACTTCGTCTATAGTTTCAAGTTATTATAAATTTAACCACAAAAACTAAAATCAAATAAAATAGCTTACTGTACAAAAGTAAGTCAGATTAGTAAAGAAGGAGTTTCAATATGAAAGAAATAACACTGAAATATGGTTGTAACCCCAACCAAGCAGATGCAAAAATCTACTCCAAAGATGGCGAGCTACCTCTGCAAGTGCTAAGTGGCAGACCTGGTTATATCAATTTTATGGATGCGCTAAACTCTTGGCAGCTTGTAAAAGAAGTAAAAGAGGCGACTGGTGTTTGCTGTGCGGCATCTTTCAAGCATGTTAGCCCTGCTGGTGTTGGGCTTGGCCTGCCACTAGATGATGTGCTACGCCAGATGTATTTTGTAAAGAAAAAAGAGCTATCTCCACTTGCTTGTGCATATGCACGTGCTAGAGGCGCTGACAGAATGAGTAGTTTCGGTGACTGGATTGCGCTTTCCGATATATGTGACAGGGACACTGCAATGCTGATAAAACCAGAAGTTTCTGACGGTGTTATAGCACCTGGATATACAGACGAGGCACTAGAGATACTGCGTGCAAAACGCAAAGGCAGCTACAATGTTGTACAGATAGATGCAGACTATGTGCCTAGAGTATCCGAGGAAAAAGACCTGTTTGGTATCACTTTCAAGCAGGACCGTAACAATACAAAGTTTGGCGCTAATACTTTTGACAACATGGTTACTGACAACAAAACACTAACAGACGAGCAAAAGCGTGACCTAACACTTTGTCTTATCACGCTAAAATACACACAATCAAACTCCGTTTGCTATGCAACAGGTGGGCAGATTATCGGTGTTGGTGCTGGACAGCAGAGCCGTATACACTGCACACGCCTTGCAGGTACAAAAGCTGACCTATGGCAACTACGCCACCACCCAGCTGTGCTTGCACTGCCTTTCCGTGATGATGTTGGTCGTGCAAACCGTGATAATGCTATAGACGTGTTCCTATCCGATGACTACGAGGATGTAGTTGGTGATGATGTATGGCAGGAGAACTTCACCGAGCAACCAGCACCACTAACACGTGAGGCTAAAAAAGAGTATCTATCAAAAGTTACAGGTGTTTGTCTTGGCAGTGATGCGTTCTTCCCATTTGGTGACAACATTATACGTGCACACAGGAGCGGTGTTACTGCTATAGTACAGCCAGGTGGCTCTATCCGTGATGACCAAGTTATAGAAACTTGCAATAAATTTGGCATAGCTATGGCGTGCAACCCTGTAAGGCTGTTCCACCACTAATATAGCACTTCGCGATATTTACAAAAGTTTATGAAAACCGAATAATTATACAAGGCTTGGTATCTGTATTTGCAGGTGTCGAGCTTTGTTATTTTGCCTTTGGATAATTCAGCGAAAATTTGCCAGACACATATAAAAAGCGTGCACTATGCAAGTTAAACTCGTATAGCGCACGCTTAATTCAGTTTATAGTATCAATGCTTGATGATTACCAGTTTGTCCAGTCGTTGGAAACATAGCATTGGTAGAATGTTTGCCATTCTTCAATGTTGTAAGCAACTAGGTCGGACTGGAACTTAGCCCAGTTATCGTCTGTAACACCGTTAGTAACAGCATCAGCCATATAGTTTTGTACAACTGTCTCTATCTCAGATTTTGTGAAAGCAAAGTCTGCTGCTGGCTCAGCTGGGATAGGAGTGATTGGAATATGCTCCTCTGGGAAGTAATCCTCATAGTAAGGGCCAACTTCGTATCTGATAAGGTCAGAGCTTGGAGAAGCAGGGTTTGGTTTTGCTGTCTCGTCGCCGAATAGTACAGCGGACATAGAACGCCAAGCAAGTGTGTTGTGTACTTCTGTTTCTGTTGTTAGACCATCTGGGTATGGGTCAACGCCTTTAACATATGCTAGGCCATCGTCGCCATATTCCCAAGCAATGCCCTCTGGGCCATCACGAGAGATTAGTTTCCACTCTGTGTTGGAGTGAATGTTATCCCACCAACGTAGTAGACCTTCTGGTTCTTCACAAGCGCTTGTGATAATAAATGTGTTCATTTGAGCTGTTCTTGTGTTAAGCTCACCAGCTTTCATAGCTACATCTTCATAGCCTTCTGCTGTTAGTACAGGTAGTGCAGCCCACTCGCCTGCATAGTATTCATCTACATCAGGTGTCCATGTTCCATATAGACCTTGTAGGTCTTGTCCATTTAGAGAGTTAAACTCAGGACCTGTTAATGAAAAACCGTCGATATTAAGCAGACCAGCTTGGTGCCATCTGTTCATTTCTTCTAGGAAAGCTCTAAATCTATCTTCTGTAATGTTTAGCTTGTACTCACCATTCTCAACTCTACCAAACCATTGGTCGTTGTTTAGGTTACGTCCAGCCATACCATAGCTACCAGCCATAATTTGGATTTTTGCAGCCCAGTTGTTTTGTGCAAATAGGAATGGGATTTCATCAGCTGTACCATTACCATTTGGGTCCTCTGTTTTGAACGCTAGAAGAACTTCATATAGCTCGTCCATTGTAGATGGCATTTCTAGACCTAGGTCATCCATCCAGCCTGTGCGGATGTATGGAATAGCTGTAGCCCAGTTAGCATACTCGGACCATACTGCAGATGGTAGTGAGTAGATTTGTCCATCAGCTTTTCTTAGTGCATCAATGCCTTCGTCAACATTTGCTTCCATTTGCTCGTAGATGTTTGGAGCAAATTTCATAAATGTCTCGTCATCGATTGACCAGAAATTTCCTGGGTTCTCAGCGATGGAGTTCTCTGTTATGTGGGAAGTTCTGAATGCATCTGGTAGACCGTCACCTGTTGCAAGGATTAGTTTTACTTGGTCAGCCATAGCAGCTTCACTTGTTTCTGTCCACTCGATAGTAACGTTTGTTCCCTCGGATGCTAGTTTCATGATATCCTTGTTGTTTTGTCCACCGGATTTGTCAGTAGCAGCAAGTGTGTTCATGATTTTGTAAGTAACTGGCTCAGCTGCGATAGGTAAGCCTTCTACATAGATGTTGCCAACCATTTCTTTGCCGTCTTCTGTAACTACTGGTGCTGTGGAAGAAGAAGATGGTGCTTCTGACGCGTCACAAGCAGCAAATGTGGAAGCTAGCATTGCAACAGCAAGTAGTGTTGCAGATATTCTTTTAAAATTTTGCATAATTAAAATTCCTTTCTTAATAGAAAATATACTATAACCGCACATTGCGAATAATAGATTAACCTTTAACTGCGCCAATCATTACGCCTTTTGCAAAATATTTTTGTATGAATGGGTAAACCAGTAGTATTGGTAGTGTAGCAACTATGATAGTTGCATATTTCATTACCTCTGCCATTGTTTGTAGCATTTCTAGTGCTGCTGGGTCTGTTACTATGGAATCTGTAGAAACTGTGGAAACAGCCTGTAGTTTTTCCCTTAGTACAAACTGTAGTGGGTATTTATCGCCACTGGATATGTAGATAAGTGCATTGAAGTACTCGTTCCACTTAGCAACTGACATATATAGTGCAATAACTGCGATAATAGGCTTGGATAGAGGCAGTACAATAGCTGTAAAGAACCTACCATTGCCACAGCCATCTATGAAAGCAGCCTCTTGTAGCTCTTGCGGGATAGTGGAGGCAAAGAATGTACGGCAGATGATGATGTTGTAAACCGAGGTACAGCCCAGTAGTATCATAAGTAGGCGTGTATCGTATAGCCCTAGGTCTTGGATAAGCATATAGCTTGGGATAAGGCCGCCACTGAAATACATAGTAAAAACAAATATGCCCATAAAAATATTGCGGTATGGCATATCTTTTCTGGATAGTGAGTAGCCAGCAAGCACACAAACAGAAACACCAAGTAGTGTGCCACAAACTGTATAGATTATGGTATTTCCATAGCCCTGCCAGATATCAGCATCCTCAAAAACACGCTGGTAGCCAAGTATGTTAAAGCCCTCTGGGTACCATAGCATCTTACCGCTGTTTACTATTGTTGGGTCACTAACAGATGCCATAACAACAAAGTAACAAGGATATATAACCAAGATTAGCGCTATAGTTAGTATTATATATGTAGACATATAAAATATTTTGTCGGAAACTGGGTCTTTTATTTTATTTGGATTTTTTTGTGTAAACATTAGCTTCTACCCCTTTCTTACCACAAGCTCGAGCCTGAAAGCATTTTTGCAGATTTATTAGCTATCAATAGTATTGTAAAGTTGATGATGTTGTTAAATAAGCCAATCGCTGTGGAGTACTCAAACTGTGACTGTTGCAAACCAACTTTATATACATATGTAGAGATAACCTCACCCGCGTCACCAATAACCGGGTTTTGCAGTAGCAATACTTTCTCAAAACCTACATTCATTATAGAACCTGCGTTAAGAACAAGTAGGATAACCATTGTAGGGACGATAACAGGTAAGTCTATGTACCATACACGTTTTATCCTGTTTGCACCCTCTATTATAGCAGCCTCGTGTAGCTCTGGACTAACACCTGCAAGTGCCGCTAGGTAGATAATGGAGCCCCAACCAGCGTTTTGCCATATACCAGACCATACATATAGGTCTTGGAACAGGCTAGCATCACCCATAAAGTAGTAGTTAGGACCAAAGAATGGCTCTAGCAAGTTTGTAAGAAAGCCAGACCTTGGGTTTAGGAATACGCTCATCATACCAACAAGAACAACCACGGAGATAAAGTGTGGTAGGTATGTTGCTGTTTGTACAAGTTTTTTAAATCGCTCTGCTTTTACGCAGTTTAGCATAAGTGCTAGTATAATAGGTATTGGGAAACCTGCAATCAGCTGATACAAGCTAATGGTGATAGTGTTCATAAATATTTGTATGAACCTAGGTGAGTCCAAAAATCTTTCAAACCACTCAAAACCTATCCACTCACTGCCCCAAACACCTGCTGTAGAGTTAAAATCTTTAAAGGCAAGCTGTATTCCATACATAGGACCATATGCAAATATGAGTATGTATGCAAGTGCTGGCAGTATAAAGACATAAAGTAGCCAGTTTTGCTTCATTAGACGTAACGTTTTGTTTTTCGCCTTTGCTTTTTCCGCTAATGCAGATGGAGCTGGAGATATTGATGCAGCTGCTTGTTTCATTCTTTCACTCACACTTTCTATAAATTATTATTTTTTTGTTAAATAGTCGTATAATTAACGAATTTTCTTGATATAAACTATGTAACCTAGAGATATGTTAACATAGTGTTAATTGAAAGTCAATCGAAACGATACAAGTTTACTATCTTTTGTATACATAACAAAATAGTATACTTGCATTTTGTGTAATTTTTTCTACACAATATCACTATTTTTACTTGACTTATTTTTTAACGTTAAATTTTAAACAAATCGTTTCGTGTTTTTTGTGCAAAACCACTGTTTATTCAAAATATCCAGTTTTTTAGTATTCTAAACCGATATATATATTGACAATTACAGGAACGCAAAGTAATATAGTTATAGTGTATTATATCGTTTCAAAATAATATCTACACAAAGAGAGAGGATTTTTTATGCGACAAGTACTTAATATGAACTTTGACTGGCAGTTCCACGACGGAGATATCGAAAGCCCTAACTTTAATTCCGTGCACGATGTTTTTAGCAACCCTGTATTTTTGAAATCTGCAAACTGTGGCATTAGCAAAGTAGGCTACAACCTACACGAATGGCAAACTGTACAGGTTCCACATGATTTGCGTCATGCAAGATGCGACTTTGACGAGAGTGTTATTAGCTCACAAGGGTTTTTGAGCACTGGTATCGCATGGTATCGCAAGGAGTTCTTTGTAGATAGCGCGTATGAGAACAATGCTATTATAGTAGAGTTTGACGGCGTATTCAGGGACTGCGAAGTCTATGTCAATGGTACATATGTTGGAAACCACCTTAGTGGATATACTAGCTTTAGCTATGATATATCGGACTTTGTGCTGTGTGGCGAGAGTAACGCAATTGCTGTGCGTGTAGATGGTACTAAGTTTGAGGGCTGGTGGTACGAGGCTGCTGGTATTTACAGAGATGTAAGGCTGGTTATTGCTGACACAATCAAAATCAAACAAAACGGTGTATTTATAACAAGCGATATAAAAGAGAAAAACGCAGATATTCAAATACATCTGGAGCTTGAAAACCTATCTTATAGATTTGGGCAAGCCACTGCCAACGTGGATATTCTGGACCCAAATGGTAAAACAGTGCTCACTTGCAAAGAAAAGTATGATGTAGATGCTTTTGTTGATAACAACATTACTATAAATGCTAGTATCACAGATGTAATGCTGTGGGATATAGACTGCACAAACCAGTATACAGCAGTGATATCTATAGTATATGGCGAAAAAACCGTGGATACTTACAGCCAAAAATTTGGTGTGAGAGAGATAGAGTATTCACCTGACAAGGGCGTTATACTAAACGGCAGACAGGTGAAAATACAGGGCGTTTGCGTACATGATGACTTTGCTGGTGTTGGTGGCGCTATGTCACGTTCTGTTATCCGCCACAAAATCTATCTACTAAAGCAATGGGGCTGTAATGGCTATAGGTCATCTCACAACCCACCTTCTCCATATATACTAGAGGCTTGTGATGATTTTGGTATACTGGTAATGGACGAAGTAAGGCTTATGAGCTCATCTCCAGAGTACCTTAACCAAATGACCGACCTGATAAAAAGAGATAGAAACCACCCAAGTATCTTTATATGGTCCATAGGTAACGAAGAAATGGCTGTTCACGGCACAAAAACAGGTGTTAAAATAGTAAACCACATGCGCCGTATAGCACACGACCTAGACCCTACCAGACCATGCACATATGCTAATAACTGTAACTGGAAAGAGATAACAGACTGGCACGAGGAAAACGGACTGCAAATGGACGTGTTTGGTTTTAACTACCACTGCAAACGAAACTTCCAGTACTATGGATATATCCACGATAAATACCCAGATAGAATGATAATAGGCACTGAGAATGCATCTACACTGACTACACGTGGGCAGTATCTACCACGTGAGATAGAGCTAGACCCCGCACTATATAGCGAGAGAGCTATGGACGTTATGATATGGGCAAACCCAGACAGAATGTACAATGTTAGTGCATATGGCGAGAGCTACCCTGTATGGGGTGCAACACCGCTAGAAACTATGGCAGCAGCAGACTACGACTATGTAGCTGGTTACTTTATCTGGACTGGTTTTGACTATAGGGGCGAAGTTATGCCACTGGGCTGGCCTAGTGTTGTATCCCGCTTTGGTGTTATAGACCTTTGTGGATTTATGAAAGATGCTGGACACCACTACAGGGTAAAATGGGCACAGGAGCCAACTGTTCACCTATACCCACACTGGACTTTTGATGACAATGTTGGCACTATACAGATTGATGTTGTATCCAACACCGAGGAAGTAGAGCTGTTTGTCAATGGTGTATCACAAGGTAGACACACTAGCCCACTGCGTGATGTTGTGAAATACTATGTGCCATATGAAAAAGGCGAGATAGTTGCTGTGGCTTATAACAATGGTGAAGAAGTTACCAGAATGTCACACAAAACAGCTGGTGCACCTGCTAGCGTAAAACTCGAGGTGGTACAGGACAGAGAATATGTAGCCAGTGGTGAGGACTGTATCTTTGTTAAAGTAGAAGTGATAGACAAAGACGGCACACACTGCCCAAATGCTGATAATCTGATAGAGTTTGCTGTGGAGGGCGCTGGCGAGTACCTAGGTGGCGGTAATGGTGACCCAATGTCACACGAAAACGATATGGAGCCACAAAGAAAGCTATTTAACGGGCTTGCACTTGCTATATTGCGCACAGGCAGAGAGACAGGCAAAATCAAGTTTACAGCAACAAGCAAGGGGCTAGCACCTGCAACTATGGAGTTTGATATTAACACACCTGCTACAGATGTACTGGTTTCTGCTGGTGATAAAAAAGAAGTAGAGATTATAGGAAAAAGAGATGCCGCAGATGGCGCATTCTAAGTAAATCGTGTGAATACAAGTGCAAAAACCTACTTGATAAAATAAAAATATACTTATCTATCGCTGGGGATAGTATCTAACTATGTTATTATCCCCCAGATAATACACGACTAATAGAAAGAGGAAAAAATGAGACAGAAGCTATTACTTAATGATAACTGGAAATTCCATGATGGGGATATCCTCACAAAGGAGATAATAGGCCACCACGCTACATATATGCATAGCAAAACACAGAATGGCATGGGCGCTGCTGCTGCTAATTTCTATGATGGTGACTTTGTAACTGTGCGCCTACCACATGACTATGTGCTAGACAGCGAGCTTTCCGAGAAACACAATGAATCTCAGGGTGCATATAAGCGTAATAATGCGTGGTATAGAAAGCACTTTAAGCTACCTTGCAAGGTGGACGAGAGCCGTGTTGTAATATTGTTTGAGGGTGCTGGTAAAAAGACAGATGTATGGTGCAATGGACACTTTGCTGGGCAAAACAACAGTATGTACAACAGTTTTTATGTAGACATAACACCATACCTTATAGACGACGAAGTGAACACTCTTGCAGTGAAAATAGATAACGACGATATAGAGGGCTGGTGGTACGAGGGTGCCGGTATCTACCGTGATGTGTGGATGGTAGTTACCGACCGCGTGGCAGTAGATGTTTGGGGTACTTACGTTAACCCTATCCGCATGGACGCTGATAACTGGCAAGTAGAGATAGAAACCACAGTTTTTAGCAATGATGGCAACCACAAAAAAGCCGAGGTAGTGCAGAAAATCTACACCGCAAATGGCGAGTGCATAGGTAGCACAAGCAGTGAGATAGATGTTAGATATGCAGAGAATGTAACAAAACAAACACTAAACATCACCTCACCTGCGCTATGGGACTTGGAAAATAGGAATATGCACACACTAAAAACCGAGATTGTCATAGACGGCAAAGTGGTGGACGTATATGAAACTGACTTTGGTTTTAGGACTATCAAGTTTGGCAACAAGGGCTTTTTCCTAAATGGCAAGCATGTAAAAATGCGTGGTGCATGTATACATCAGGACCACGGAAACCTAGGTGTTGCAGTACCAAAGTCTATACATAAATTTAGGATAGACAAAATGAAATCAGTCGGTATGAATGCATATCGCTGTGCGCACAACAACCCCTCCCCAGCACTGCTAGATGTTTGCGACCAAGAGGGTTTTTTGGTTATTGATGAAAACAGATGGTTTAACTACAGCAATATGCGACAGGGCGAGCTTGTATCTATGCTAAAAAGAGATAGAAACCACCCCAGCGTTGTTGTATGGGCAGTGGGCAACGAGGAACCAGTGCAGAGCACACTAACAGGCAAAAGGCTGGTGGAAAACCTAAAAGCTATAGTGAAAAACTATGATACCACAAGGCCTGTGACACTGGCACTAAACGGTGGTTTTTACGATAGTTTCTCTGCTGGTGCGTCCGACGCTGTGGGTGTAAACTATAACATCCATAACTATGATAAGCTCGCTATAGCACACCCAGACAAAGCTATATTGGCAACAGAAAGCGGTGCTTCTAACAACAACCGTGGTATATATTTTATAAACGACCCCACAAAATTCAAGAGTGAGTATGCAACTGCGTATGATATACAGCGTGCGTCTTTTGGCTCTGCGTATATTGATGCTATACGTGCAAGCGAGCTTAACGACTTTATCAGTGGTACTTTTGTATGGGCTGGTATGGAGTATAGGGGAGAGGCACAGTGGCCAAAGCTATTCTCTGGCAGTGGCTTGTTTGACAACTGTGGTATAGAAAAAGATAACTCATACATGGCGAAAGCTTGCTGGACTGACGAGCCAATGGTGCATATTCTGCCACACTGGAACCTAGCTGGCAAAGAGGGCGAGCTTATAGATGTTGTAGTATATGCAAATGTTGATAGCGTTGAGCTAGTTGTCAATGGTACTAGCCTTGGCAAAAAAGACTGCGAGAAATACTACTCTCTACAATGGCAAGTGGAGTACCAACCTGGTAGTATAAAAGCTATTGGATATAAAGACGGCAAAGTGGTTGCAGAAAAAACACATGTAACTACAGGCGAGCCTGTTTCTATAGAGCTTGAATACCACAAAACTACTATAGATAATAGTGGTGAGGACTGCGCGGTATTTACTGTGCACCTAGAGGACAAAGACGGAAACATAGTGCCAGATGCAAACCACAGTGTAAAAGCTACACTTGTAGATGCTACACAGGGCGAGATACTAGCACTATCCAACGGTGACCCAATGGACCACAGCGACCCAAGAGCAACCGAGAAAAAGCTATTTTCTGGCTACTTGCAGGTAATTGCAAGAGTGGCAGAGGGTGCTAGTGCTATTCAGCTAAAAGTGGAGTGTGCAGAGCTAGGTTTGTGCAGTGATATTACTGTGCCTGTTACTGCTGTACCAACTATAGCAAGGGTGGAGAACAGCAACAGAAATCTATCCATAGATAGCTTTAGGGCTTGGTTTAACTGTGCTGGTTTTGCTGATGTTGATAAAGAATATAATTTTGATGATATGAACACCAGCGAGCCTATCACATTTAGCACATACAAGCCAGATAGTAACCAAGATTACTTGTTGTTTACTGCAAAATCTGTAACGCCTGAGTGTGAGAAAAACGTGGGTGTAGTATTTGCAGGGCTAAAGGGTGAGTACACAATAAAAATATTCCACGACCCACAAACATGGCCACATCCAACACCTGATGAGTTCCTAACCGTGCTAAAAGAAGGCACGCACAATGCAGATAGCGACTTGTGTATTCCTTTAGAAGGGTTTATGGCTAACGAGAAAATAAAAATAATCGTTATACAGAAAAATACCACAGGCATGCTACAAGATGTCCATTTCCAAATACTATAATATAGGCAAAATTATAAGAGCTGTTATCTTAGGTGATAATAGCTCTTTTTTGTTTAAAAAAATATTAATTTTGTAAAAAAGTATCGCATTATTAGTCGATATGTGGTATAATGTACATGAATATACCCTTTAGTGTGAATTTTGCGAGAAAAAAGCAATTAGTTGTGTAAATTTTACACTATCTGCAATAAAAAAACGCCAGAAATACACTTATATAATATAGAAGTTACGTAAGAACGTGCAATTACAGTTATTTTATCAATAATGATATCTCACAAAGGAGTAAGATTATGAAAAGAGAAGTAAAAAAATTACTTGCAAGCGTCGTGTGCCTAGCTATGTTTGTTGGGCTATTGCCAATGAACGCGTTTGCACTGGGTGATACACCTACAACTAGGATAACGCCCACTAATGCAACTATTGATGCTACCAATTTCCCCGACGATAATTTTAGAGTGCTAGTAGGAACTTATGATGTAAACAAAGATAGTGTGCTGAACGAGGAAGAGCTAGCTACTGTTACTGCTATTGATGCTGATGATATGTATATAGCAGACCTTACAGGTATAGAGTTTTTCACTAGCCTTACTACGCTAAGCGCCACTAACAACTACATAACAACTATCCCCACGCTATCAGACACTGTCACCAGTATAGATGTCAGCAATAATATGACACTTACATCTATGGCACAGCTTCCTCCAGCGTTGGAGAGTTTCTTGGCGTCCAGTACTGGACTTTCTGGTCTTGGTGCACTACCTACCACACTAATAAGTCTTAATATATCTAATACCAATATAAAAACTTTGCCAGATTTATCTGCTCTAACCAACTTGGAAATGCTAAATGTAGCGCACAACGAAATGACAACATTGCCAACACTTGCACCAAACCTTAAACACCTCTATGTGCAAGACAACAAGCTAACCACTCTACCTGCGTTACCAGAAACCCTAGAGACTTTGTCGGCTTATCATAACCGTATAGCAGGCACTGTAGACATTAGCACAAACCCAAATATAACAAAACTTGACCTTTCTTACAACCTAATAAACGAGCTGAAATTACATGCACACGCAGCGTATAGTAATGTTTCTGTTTCTTACAACTACCTAACAACAGCACGAGTTATCGGTAATACTATTGATATAGGTACACAGAATAAAGACGACTTTGTACCTGTACATACAATAGCTTTTTCTACAAACGACATTGAAGTGGATACACCAGTAACTAACCTAGCGGCTAGTGTATACCCAGATGGTGCTACAAACCAAGACATAGTATGGTCTATAAACGAAGACGCAAATGCTACACTATCAGCCGAGAAGCTAACAACTCACGGCTCTGAAACACTAAAAATAACTGCTACTATAGCAGATGGCCTTGGCATTGGCATGGACTTTGTAGAAACTTTCGAGAAAAAAGTAGTTCAGCCAGATGGCAAACATACTATCACACTGGACGCACAGGGCGGCACACTTTCTAGCAATGTGATGACGACCGACATGCTAGGTCAGCTAGCAACATACCCAGACCCCACACCTGCAAATGCTGGCACTGTTTTCCTCGGGTGGTACCTAAGCCCAACAGACAGCACCACACAGATAAACCCTAAATATAGATTTGATGCAAGTACAACCATATATGCTCACTGGGAATATGTCCCAGTAACTAGCATAACAATGACAAGTGCTACAAACATAACATTTGGTGATGCACTGACTGTAACTGCGGATGTACTCCCCACACATGCAACAAACCAAGATATAGAGTGGGCTGTGGTAGAGTCTAACGGAACAGGCGCAAGGATAAATGGAACTACATTTACTATCGCAGAGCCTGGCACTGTTACCATATCTGCAACTATAAAGAACGGCAAAACATCTACTACTGATTTTACAGAGAACTTCACTATTATAGTAGCACCAGCTCCTATAGTTTTTGAGCCTGTCACAAACGTAGAAATGACAAACTCTGCGACTATTATTTTGGGCAATGAGCTAGACCTAGAAGGCACTGTAGAGCCTGCAAATGCTACTAACAAGAGCATAACATGGAGCATAAAAGACGCTGGCACAACTGGCGCTACAATAAACAATGGTATGTTTATAGCTACAAGTGGTGGTAAAGCTACTATACTTGCTACAGTTACTAACGGAACAACAGCAACTGTAGACTACGTGCAGGAATTTAGTATTACAGTAACAGATAAAACCCCACAGGTAAACTTTGGCTTTAACTCTACCTCTATAATAAACGGTGTTATGGAAGTAGTGTATGGCAAGGACGACTACAGAATATCTGCCGAGGGCAATGTAACTGGCAGTGGTGTAACATATAAAAGCTCTAACCCAGATGTTGCTACAGTATCTGGCAATGGTACAGTAACCGTTGTTGGCGTTGGCTCTACTACTATTACCGCAAGTGCAACTGGCACAAGCACATATGCACCACAGGATACAAGCTACACGCTAAGAGTAACAAAAGCGCCACTGACTATATCTGTAGGCGACTACATTATAGAAAAAGGTGAAACACTACCTACTTTTGCACTAAAATATACTGGCCTAGTAAATGCCGAAACAGCAGCAGACCTCGACAACAAATATACAGCAAGCACAACTACTGACGGCACAGTTGTTGGTATGTTCACTATAAAAGTAAATGGTGGCACAACGGACTCTAACTACACAATAACAATGACCGACGGCAAGCTAACAGTACAGGACAAAACTATTGATGCAGTTGTTAATAGCCCAATCCCAGACGATGAGTCATCTACTTTCCCACTTGTTTATGTACCTACAGGTGTGACATTTGAGAACGAATATGGCGAGCAAGTAAACCCAGATGACGTAAGACTTGTTATATCCACAACACTGGACCCCGATGACCAAAAGTACATACAGGATAGGCTACCAAGCAATGCTGATGCTGTAATCTATCTAGATATAAGCCTGATAGCAAATGGTGAGAAAGTACAGCCTAGCGATACATTATCAGTGTTTGTGCCATATACAGACCTGTATGGCATAAGCCCTAACCAGCTAATACGCATACTGCACAAGCAGGCTAATGGTGGTTATGAAACTATTATACCAGAACAGCTGTTCAGTGGGCTTCGTTTCCCAGTAGATAGCCTCTCTGCTTTTGGTTTTTATACTATCGACGGTAGTGTTGTAGTACCTGGTACTGGCACTGGCAGTGGTGGCACAGATAGCGGAACAGGTGGTGACGGTAGCTCAGGTAGTGGCAATGGCTCCGACAGCGATGACGATGATGACGGCGCAGACGAGAACAGGTTCTGGACCGAGGTTGAGCAAGCTATCAAAAATGGTGACGACGACGAAATAATCGTAGTGGAGGCATACTCTTACACAAATATGCCACGCTATGTTATGGAGGCACTAAGAGAATATGATGATATTTCACTGGTTATAGAGTGGAGTGGTGGCGACGATATTGCTATCAATGCTGGCGAGGCACTGAGAAGTGAGGAGCACAGAGTATTCTATACATTTGAGTATTTGGCAGGCATATATGGTGATGAAATCCACGGTGACGGCAACCCATCTACAGGTGGCCCAGTAATTGTAAAACCATCAGTTACTACACCACCAGCTTCTTCTACAGCACCAGCACCATCTTCATCTTCGTCATCTTCTTCTACACCGGCTGTTTCTGAGTCCGAGAGTGTTGCTCCTTCTTCCTCCTCTAGCACACCACAGACTAGCAGTGAGCCAGAGAGCATACCGCCGACTACAGGCGCAGTGACCCCAGATACTGAGGATTCCTCCAACAACCTACTTATTATAATACCTATAGTTGTACTGCTACTTGTGGCAGGTGCTGGTGCATTCTTCTTGTTCCGCAAGAGAGTCCCAGACGACGATATGTAATAGCGCCCCGCTATGTGGGGGAGATACTCGCATAAAGACGATTTAATAGAACAAGGCACAAACCGAGCAGTGAAGCTTAGTTTGTGCCTTTGTTTTTAATTAGTTAGATAATTTTTATTAGTGGTGAAAGGTGAATGGCTTTGGTATGGCTTTGCTACTGATTATGCTCATTCGGCGAGCCGCCGCTGGCACTCCCCCTTTGGACAGTTTGCAACAAAACCATAATTGGTGCAACGGTGGGTTGTACTTCGCATTATGCTCATAATTGATAGTGCATTGAAGTGAATTTTATCCCATCAACTTCTTTTTCATTGTCGGTATTGATAAAGCCTAATTTATGATATATTTCCACTGCGTAAGATGATGAATTAACTGTAATGATTTTATCATCTGTAATTCCCAAAATATAATTAAACAATGCTTTTGCAACACCTTTTCTGTGATGTTCTTTTTTAGTAAAGAGCATTGTTATGTGTGACTTATTTCTCATAGCAATTACACCAATCAATTCATCATTTATAAATGCACCATAAAAATCCAATTTTAACATCATAGTTTCATTATCAATATATTTTTTAAATGTTTGCACACCTTTCTCCGAATAGTCGGGAGCTACAAACTCTAAAAACACTGTCCACACAAGTTCGAGTGCTTGTGGTATTTCTTTTTCTGTCAACTTATTAATTTGCATACCGAACCA
>CAYJFF010000068.1:0-16226 GCA_964369345.1 uncultured Oscillospiraceae bacterium | reverse complement strand
AATCACGTTTGGTTACTTGTCGTGACGTACAAGTAACGAAAAAGGGCAGAGACTACCGCCCTGTACAGGGTAATCACAGAGGTAGAAAGTGTCACCCCTAAATCACACTTTATTACTTGTTGTGACGTACAAGTAACGAAAAAGGGCACAGACTACCACCCTGTACAGAGTAATCACAGAGGCACAAACTATCTCCATAAAAATAGCAGAGACTACCACCCTCATTTAGTTTATAGTATCTTTGCCCCTGGTAGCCATTTCATAGCTGGGGTGTTGTTGCTCTTGTGGAACTCAATAAGCTCATCAGCCAAGGTTGTTACTATAGCTTTGTGCTCTTCTTTATCAATGATGTTATTGCATTGGTGTGGGTCATTTACCATATCAAACAGCATGTGGTAGCCGTCATTTCTCAGTGACAAGAAATAGTCACCCCTACGGATTGCGATACCAGCCATGGACATATTGTATAGGAACACACGGTTTTCCCACGCTGTGTCTGGGTTTGTTAGTAGAGCACTTACCTCACAGCTCTCGTCCTCTACAGGGTCTGCCACATCTGCTACGTCCAGTAGCAAACGCTTGAAGTCCACAGCGCTAACATAGTTGTCCAACCTTGTGCCCTTGTCTATCTTTTTTGGGTATCTCATAAGGAATGGAATATGGAAAACAGATGAATAAGTGTGGTTTTTTCCCCACAGTCCATGTTCGCCCATATACTCTCCGTGGTCGGTAGTAAAGACTATTATCGTGTCATCAAGTATATTCTTTTCCTCCAGTGTGCGTAGCACTTTGCCCACGTTGTCATCTATACATTTAACCTCACCCAGATATGCTGCCATTAACTTGCGTGCATTATCGGGGTCAGAAAGCTCAGAGTCACTCGCTACCTTGCCACCTTTTGGCCATGGTGGACAGCTCTTATAATACGCCTCTGGCAGGGATAGTTTTTCTGGGTCATACATAGATGCATATGGCTCACGTACGCAGAATGGTGTGTGTGGGTCAGGTATATTAACCATGTATAGGAATGGCTGGTCATCAACTGTATCATTAATGAACTCTATAGCCCTATCACACAGAAAATCAGTGGTATATGTCTTTTCGTCGCCAATAGTGTCATTATCATGCTTTTGATTAAAAGAGTCACTATATGCAGAGACCTGTGGCTCGCCGTCTATCACCTCTATCTTTTTCCAGTGCCCACGGTTAAACATAAACTGGCAGTCATCAAACCCACGGGATTCATCAGGCTTTATCCAGCCTGGTTTTGCATCTCCATTAAGGTGCCATTTACCTGCATATCCTGTCTTGTAGCCACTGTCACGCAGTATCTCTGCAAATGTAGTAGCATCTGTGCTTAGCACCTCATTGTTACGGACAGCCTTGTGCTGGAAAGAATACAGCCCAGTAAGGAAACTACCACGCGACGGTGTGCATACAGCAGTCGGTGTATAGAAATTTTCAAAAACAGCACCCTCATCACCTATTCTGTCAATATTTGGTGTATGTATATCTGTTGCTCCTAGAGTGCTTATACTCCAGCAGCTTTGTTGGTCGGTAAAGAAAATCAAAATATTTGGTTTTTTCATAATTTGCACCTATCTTTCTTTATAAAATCGTCATTCTCACAAACAGTTTACGAACGCATTATATTTATAATAATGTATTTAGCAGAAAAAATCAACACAAAGGTAGCTGTTTGCACATAAAAATCTTTATATCGAGATATATTTTTGATAGTTTTATTGTTAATTCAACAGGGTGTGCAGTAAGCTGTGTTACTTTATTATCAAAAAGTATATAAATATACCAAAAACATCAAAAAAATTATATAATAGTATACGTAATACAAGTAAAATAGTATACAATAAACTCAATATGTAGTGAGGTGGTTGTAATAAAAGACTTAGCTTTTCATAATGTGGGTGCATTTGAAGAAATACCAGGTATCGGAAATGGGCTGGTGCGTGTCCCACAGGAGGTGCGTAATAAGCTACAAAACGCAGTTTCTATGCATGGAATGGACTCTATAGGCTCGGAGATACGCTTTGTGTGTGGTGCACAAGTGATGTACCTGTATGTATCCGCACAGTTATCAGTGAATAACGAGTGTGCAACGGTAAGTATCTACCGCGGAAATTTTTTGGTGAGCACACATACTATAAGAACAACTGATGTACAAATGATAAGAATTAATCCCCCAGCAGCGTTTGGCACTGCTAACGAAAAAATGCTACATAGTAAAGGTTTTGCCCCCAATGTATGGCGAATAGTTTTTGGGCGTGGAACATTTGCTTTCCATGGACTAAACACCCACGGGCACGACATTCGCAAGCCAAATGATGATGAATTACCGGCAAAAAAATGGCTGGCATATGGCTCGTCTATAACCACGGCAGACCTAAACGGTTATCCTCATGTTGCATCAAAGATACTGGATGTAGATGTGCAAAATCTGGGTTTCCCAGGTGCGTGTCGCATAGAAAAAGAGATAGTGGATTATATACTGGATTGCCGTGAGTTTGATTTTATAACTTGCGAGCTAGGCGTTAATATGCGTGGCACCCAAACACCACAAGAGTTTGAGAACAGGGCTCGATATTTGCTAGACCGTATAGAGGAACTGGGCAAGCCTGCGTGTATGATATCCATTTTCCCGACCTCATACAACCAGCTATACACCACAAAACCTGACGCGCTTCAGGCACAGAACGAAGCTGCATTTAACCGTATACTAGAGATGTTGGTGCTGGAGAAATCTTCACCGAATATACATTTTATCTCTGGCGACAGGGTGCTGGACGATATCACAGGGCTAAAGGCGGACTTGATACACCCTACACCTTTTGGCCACGCAATAATGGGCGTAAACCTTGCACGCATTATAAAGGAACTAAATATTATATAACTAAATAAACATGTCCACTTAGCCTGTTATAATCAGAGTGGGCATAAGAATGGAGTATTATTATGTCTTTTTTACATGGTATGGCGGCAATAAACCTAGAAATGAGCGACAAAGTTCCAAGAACAGAGTACTCAGTATTGCAACACTGGAAACTAATAAACCATATGTTTGGCACAAACATAACACCTGATAGCCCACTAGAAATACGCCAAGATGGCTCAAAAAAGCTACTAAAAGAGTGGGATTTCGATTTTATTTGGAACGTGCTTTTCCATAGAGATGTCTTTGATGGTTTTGGTACTAGCATGGGTCATGCGTCCTATGCCGCAGGCGGTGTGGATTTTCGTGATGATGCAAGCTGTCCATTTGAAGAGCCAGAAGATGTGCTAGATTTCGACCCATTCAAACAGTGGGGCACACGTGACAAAAAAGTGCTAGTAGACAAGCTAAACGCAAACTTTTATGCTAAAAAAGAGATGTATGACGACGCAGTTAATATGACTGGTATCTATGTTAGCTGTATGTCTGGGCTTATAGACTTGTTCGGCTGGGATATGCTACTAATGGCTGCTGGTATTGACTATGACGGTTTTGGTGATGTTACCAACCGTTACTCTGAGTGGATAAAGCAGTATTTCGAGGCTATTGCAGCGTGTGACAGCCCAGTGGTTATGGTGCATGATGACATAGTATGGACAAGCGGTGCATTCATCAAGCCAGAATGGTACAGAAAATATATTTTCCCAAACTACGTAAAACTTTTTCAGCCACTAAAAGAAGCTGGCAAAAAAATTATGTACACAAGTGATGGTAATTTTACAGAATTTATTGATGATATAGCGGCTACTGGTGTCAATGGCTTTGTTATGGAGCCTATGACAGATATGCAGTATATCGCAGATAAATACGGTAAAACACATACTTTTGTCGGCAATGCAGATACACGTGTATTGCTCAGCGGTACAAAAGATGATATTTATAACGAAGTTAAGCGTTGTATGGATATTGGTAAAAAGCACCCAGGCTTTATAATGGCTGTTGGCAACCACATCCCTGCTAATACACCTATCGACAATGCACTATGGTACAATGAAGCGTACGAGAAGATGTCTAAACGCTAATATACACAAAAGCGAGGTAGCTTTGCTACCTCGCTTTTTCTATGCTCAAATTATGTCATCCTTTTTTATTTTAAATATCATTCTAAGTATGCCGGATAGTATCTTGGGACTTTTCACTACTACTATTTTCACTACAAATCCTCCTTCTGTGCTTAATATATAAAGGTAGCTGCTACACAACACACAACCCAAACAGGATAAGCGCTATTGCTACCATAAACACCACAACCTTAAAGGAACAGAACATAGCAATGACAAGCCCGACACCAAATGCTATTGCCAAAAGTGCAAAAAGGTTATTATTACAGCCGGGTCTACGTCGTCTCATTGGGGTATCTCCTTCCGCCAAAATATACTTCCCTAATAACATTATACTCAAAAAGCTATATCAGGTGATTAATAGAAAAAATTCACTACTTTTGCTGATAAAAACTTATAAAGTAGTCTAATTTGACAACAGAATTTTACCTAGCAACAAAATATATACAAATAATCAATATTGTAAAATAAAAATATTGTATTTATGCAAAAAACTACCAAAGAAGCTAAGTTTCGCTTATACACTCTTGGCAAAATGTATTAAGCAACAGTCTGCAATCAATAGTATTTTATTCAAGTTGACTGCACGAATTATTGATGTTAAATACTTGTTAGTTTACGAGTTAGTAAAAGATAAATTCTGTTTAATTGTTAATTTGAATTTAACAATTCCACGAGTGTGTATAGCTACTATGTTGAAAACTCTGTGGAAAGTGTGAAGAAATGGCTTGTTTAGTATGGTTTTCTGTGGAAAAGCCCGTGTTAATTTGTCGAATTAGGTTTTTTCACTGTTGAAAAGTCTGTGGAAAGTGTGGAAAAGCAAAATATTTGTTGTGAAAATTACATTTTGTATAAAACATTTATTCTTTTTGCAGTTGTAAAGTAGACCTACATTTGCTATACCTATTTTCTCACAAAAATCCGCTGTTTTTTTGTAAAAAATATAGAATTCCACTCTCCTCTGCAAATGTCTGGGGGTGGTGCTGTAACTTTTATCGCTACTAAAAAAATTAGCACTGTTTGGGCAAGCACGACGTATAAGAAAATTTATGTTTACCAGCATCAATATAAATGAAAAGGTCAACAGACTGCATTTCACTGGATATTCCAGCGTGCATCTATTGACCTTTATTTGTATTGTAGATTTTTTGGCTTTATTTTAGTATTATTTTAAATCCCTCTGCTATAAAAGAATTTGCAGTATGCAGGTTTGCCATATATAGTGTGACTGTGTTTTCAGTTTGCCTAAACCTTATCTCGTCACCGCTCCTTAGGCTAGTAACCGACTTAACCTCACCACCTATAACTGTTATATCAAAGGTTTTTGGCAGAGTGTCGCTATCCTCAAATAAATAGAATGCATACTGGGCATCTTCTTTCCTTGTGTACCTTAGGTTCTTTTCAAAATAAGGTGCAGACAGGCTAGTCCCATATATACCCTCGCCATAAATTTTTAGCCACGCACCCATATCTTTTATGCTCTTAACTGCCTTAGTTGGCAACAAGCCGTCTGGCTGTGGGGCTATGTTCAGCGCAAGATTTCCACCTTTTGACACTACATCTAGCAGTAGATGCACTAGCTCCCTACCTGTTTTATAGTCATCGGCATAGCGGAATGAAAAAGCGTCGCCAATCGTTATGCAAGTCTCCCAAGGAACATTTATAGCTTGCTTTGGAACTGTTTGTTCTGGGGTGATAAAATTCTCAAACTCACCACCACACATTCTATCACAAACTAGCATATGCGGCTGTGTAGTGTTTCTTATCTCGCTAACTATATCTCCCAGCTTGAAGTCCTGATGCAGATTGTCCTTATTTACCCAGCCACCGTCCAGCCACAGGCAGTCAATCTTGCCATAGTTTGTAGTCAACTCACGGATTTGCTCGTGGCAGAACTCTATATATTTCTCCCACAGCTCTGGGTGCTCTGCAATATCATAGTTTACATTACGGGTTTTTGCTGTGCCAAAGTCGTCATTCCAGTAGTAGTTACTGTGCCAGTCCGGCTTGGAAAAATACGTACTAATAGCAAGACCTTTTGCACGGAAAGCCTCATAAAGAGCGCGTACTATATCGGCATTTTTATTTTTGTGGAAAGGGCAACTTTCATCAGTTATCTTGTAGTTTGTAGTTTTGGTATCAAACATACAAAAGCCGTCATGATGCTTAGTGGTAAAAAGCAAGTATTTAAAACCACACTCAGCAGCAAGCTCTGCCCAGTGTTCTGGATTGAATTTTATTGGATTAAAGGTTTTGTTAGTTTCCAAGTAGTCTTTTTTGCAATTCTCTATGGTATCCCATGTCAAATCTTCTTGGCTCCACACACCGTCGCCGTCGCTCAGCGGCCAGCTTTCGTATGTGCCAATTTGGCTACCTGGCATCCAGTGCATCATAAACCCTAGCTTGTACCCTGTGAACGCCTTTAGATTTTGCTTTACCTCCAAGATATCAGGCTCTACATAGTCCTCTGGCGATAGGTAGTCGTGCACCCCGTGAGCAATTTTTTCCTCTATCATAAAAAAACCTCCTTTAATATTATACTCTAATCATAACTTAAACAGAAATAAATTAATAGTATAAAAGATTTAATATGAAGTGCATTTTTTTATGCATTACCTCTTAATATATACTTTCGCCACCAACTGGCTATCATCATTAATATAGTATCTCAAGTATGATTCATTACCAAATTTTAGCTTTAGTCGCTCATTTACATTTCTAATACCAAACCCATGAGCAACTTTTAGGTCGGTTTCTATATAGCTGATATAATCATTCATTTTGTCCGCCTCTCCGCCGACACCATTATCCACCACCTCAATAACAACTTCTGTTTCGGAACAACCGATATCAATTTTTATACAAACATCCTCATTACTTTTTGTATTTGAATGTACTATTGAGTTTTCTATTAAGGGTTGCAGGGTAAATTTTGGTATAAATACATTTGTGATATCACAAGCACAGCTAAGCTCTATCTGCGTTTTTCTATTGAACCTAAGCTCATACATTTCTATATAATGATTGATATTTTCTATCTCACTAGTAATAGGAATAGTCCTGTCAGGCTCCGTTATGCTATATCGCATAAGACTTGCTATAGAGTTTACAATATTTGCTATGTCGTCCTGCTCCCTAGATAGCGCTATCCAGTTCACAGTGTTCATAGCATTCAAGATAAAATGTGGGTTTATCTGTGCTTGCAGTGCGCATAGCTCGGCAGTTCGCTTTTTTTCATCATTCTCACGCAGGTCTGCTATTAGCGTGTCTATTCGAGATAGCATGGCATTAAAGCTGTCGAGAAGTTTTGTAACCTCTAGGCTAGCATGGTTAATGGCAACTTTTTTCTGGTTAAGCGGATAGACAGATTGTATTAGCTCTATATGTCCAGTCAGCGCAATTATCGGCTTTGCAAGGTAGCGAGAAACAAAGTATGACGCTACTAACAATAGTACTAACCCTAGCACAAAGAACTGTAGATATGGTGTTATAAGTCCTCCTACCGCCCGACTTATATCGTCTCTTGGTGTGACAAATGTTATGTCAAAGTCTATGAGAGAATTATTATTGATAATATACTGCTCGTCTGTCAGCTGTGCCAATGACAAATCTGGTGCGTTTTCTGATTTTAGTAGCTCTCTGCCATCCTGTGATAATACAAAAAAAGTATTTTCGCTAATATTTTGGCGCGACAATATTGATGTAAAATGCTCTATATCTAGTGTCATAAGCAAAAGCGCGACGCCATTATCTGGATATTCACCGCTATAATACGTATGTTGCATTTTTTGCAAGATACATAGCTTATTTGTATTTTCGTCAATAAAACTTATTCTATTTCTTTTATACAAGCTCTCCATTAACTGCTCATTTTCGTAAAAGTTATCACCAGCAAAAACCACCTCGTAAGTGGTGTAGCTTTCCTCTACCTCACCCTTACTGTATAAATCCGATAGCTTAATTTCTGGATTTAGCAGCAGCACAAGGTCAAAATCGATATCCTCTACAGGTATTTCAAGCTCAAAAAAGCTTGCTACACTCGTCCAAAATTCATTTTTAGTATTTATTCTGTCTAGCTCGTTTGCAAATACAGTTTTATTAAGCATCTCTCCAAAATATCTATCGCTAGTAAAGTGAATACTTATGTTGTCAAGTGTGCTGGTAATACCTAGTATCATCTGCTTTTGCTCGTCGGCAGCTCTGGCATGCTCAAGTGTTACCTGCTCTGTCAGCACGCTAGAAAATGTTGTGTTGGTAATATGTAGAGTTATTAGCGCAAACACTACAAATGTTAGGCTAAAGGTCAGGAACATCTTATTAACTATCCTCAATTATGGCACTCCTTATTTTTTATAAGCTATATTTCTATATTCACTTGGAGTAAGGTCTGTGTTTTTCTTGAAAAATTTCGAGAAATATTTTGCATCAATAAAACCGCACTTCAGAGCTACTTCATTAATTGGTATTCTGACATCTGCTAGGTATTCTTTTGCTTTTTGCAACCTTTTATTTGCAATATAGCTACTAGGTGTTACACCCAGAGCCTCTTTAAATGCGGTGCTCAGGTACTGTGGCGATATATGTAGCTCGTCGGCGAGTGTTGTTATATTAAAGTCAGCTTCTGTATAGTGCTGCTCTATAAGACCCACTGCGCCAGCTATTACAGGCTCGGTGTAGTCGCTCTTCATAGCCGAAACACTATTCATCATAGTAATATATCTTTCAACCACAAAGTCAAATTTTTCATCGTTATTTACAATGCTACAAAAAGTCTGTATATCGGCAGATTTCTGCTTTTGTAGTAGTTCTTCATTCATATTAAGCTCTGCTTGATAAAGATATAAAAAATTCAGCAGTTGCACACCAAACATATTAGCGCTTGTACCTTTAAAATGCATAGCTATGTTATCACTTTTCAGAATATTATGCATTCTTACTATATCATTGCTGAGTAGCGAAGATGTAATTTCATCTTTTAATGTAACGCTCCAAAAATACAAGAAACTTTCGGTCTCTGCCTCAAAGCCTTTGCTAAGCTTGCTTAATATTTCTTCTAGCTCATAAATTTTGCTCCGCGTAAAAGGCTTTATTAGATAGTTGGACACCCCGTATTTAATAGCATTTTGTGCATACTCAAACTCGCTATGTCCGCTTACCAATATTATTTTTGTATTAGGCATATTTTCATAGATGAACTTGCACACCCCTATACCATCAAGTTTGTTCATCTTTATATCACTTATAACAACATTTGGCTTGTGCTCTTTTATAAGCTCTATGGCTATTAGCCCGTCAGTTGCCGTAGCCACAACCGTCGCATTGGCATTGCTCCAGTTAACAAGCGTTTGCAAACCATTTAGCGCAGTGATGTCGTCATCTACTATTATTACTTTCAAGAAAAATCCTCCTAATAATGAATTTACATACAATATTGTACCACTTTTTACTATTTTTGTCTATTATAATGATTAAGATTATCTACCTCACATTAAAATTGTTTAATTGAAAGTCCACATAATGTTTGATAGAATTAAGTTAAGCTAAATCTTAACCGAAAATTTATCGTATGTTCATGATTTATGCCAGTGCAAAACACTAAATAAAAAAACTACAGCACAAAATATAGCTTGTACAAGAATAAAGCAAAACTATATTGTGTGGCAGTAAAATTTAACTTTTTCGTTTTACACCTTGCTATCATAATTAAAAAAGGAGGAAAATATGACTACTGTTAATAAACCAGCACAATCTAAAGAAAAAAAAGTAAAGCAGAAATCCAAGCTTCAAACTTTCAAAAAAAGCCTGCCTTTAACAATTATGGCACTGCCCGCTGTCATTACTATGATTTTGTTCAGGTACCTACCACTTATCGGCTTGGTGCTAGCTTTTAAAGACTTTAATGTACGAAAAGGCATTTTTGGTAGCGAGTTTATAATGTTTGAAAACTTCGAGTTCTTGTTTCGTACAAACTCTCTCTTGCAAATAACACTAAACACTCTGGGTTACAACATTTTATTTATAGTGCTAGATGTACTTATAGCAACTACTATGGCAATAGCATTAAACGAGCTACTGAATAAAAGACGTGCAAAAATCTTCCAGACAATATTTATGGCTCCATACTTTTTATCTTGGGTAGTTATTTCATTTATTGCGTATTCATTCCTAAGTGTTGATGATGGCTTTATCAACAACATGCTACAAAACTTGGGAATGGAGACAGTTCAGTGGTACTCTGCTGCTGAGCACTGGCCATTTATAATTACTTTCTCGCATATTTGGAAAGTAACAGGATACTCAACTGTAATGTATCTGGGTGCTCTTACTAGCATTTCTAATGATTACTATGAGGCTGCTATTATAGATGGTGCTACAAAATGGCAACAGATAACCAAAATTACACTACCATTCCTAAAACCTATGATTATTATCCTAACTATCATTGCTGTAGGAAAAATATTCTACTCCGACTTTGGACTTTTCTACCAGCTTCCTCGTAACTCGGGCCCACTTTTTGATGCCACAAATGTTATCGATACCTATATCTATCGTGGTCTGAAAGATACTGGTGACATCGGTATGTCAGCCGCTGCCAACCTGTATCAGTCATTTGTTGGTTTTATACTTGTACTTACTGCTAACTTGATTGTACGTAAAATAGAGCCAGACAGCGCAATGTTCTAAATAAGGAGGTAAACCGTGTTTAAAAAGAAAATAAAAGAAGAAGTTCCTGATTTAAAGATAAATCGCATAAGCAAAACTAGCAACGCCATATTAAATACTATATTTTTCATCTGGGCTGCAGTATGTGTGCTACCACTTATATTAGTTGTTATTGTATCGTTCAGCAGTGAGCAAAGTATATTTGATAATGGATATTCTTTTTTCCCAAGCGAGCTAAGTTTTGCAGCATACGACTTTTTTCTAAAGCTTGGTGACCAGCTGGTATACTCTTATCTAATAACTATTTTTGCAACCATTGTAGGCACACTGTTCAGCTTGTCTATCACTACACTTCTGGCTTATGTGCTCTCTAGGAGAGACTACCCGTACCGAAAGTTTTTGACATATATGATGGTTTTTGTTATGCTGTTCAACGGCGGTATAACTGCTACTTATATGGTAAATACACAGTTTCTAGGGCTTGGCAACTCTATTTGGGCACTTATCTTCCCCATGTCATTCAATGCCTTTTTTGTTATAGTATTGCGAACATTTTTCTACAGCATACCACTGGAGATTAACGAGGCAGCTAGAATAGACGGTGCTGGTGAGTTTAGGACTTTTTTCCAGATTGTTTTACCACTTTCAAAGCCCGGTGTTGCAACTATCGCTATGTTTACAATGATAAACTACTGGAACGACTGGTTCCATGGTATGCTATATATCATAGACAAGGAAAAATATCCCGTACAAACACTACTTTGGAGTATGCAGAACAGCCTAGAGTTTATAAAGCAGAGCGCCCAGAATGCGCTTGAATTTAGCCAGTTTGCTCAAAGTGCACCAACCGACAGTGGCCGTATGGCACTTACTGTACTTGTAGTACTCCCCATTCTAGTAGCTTATCCCTACTTCCAAAAGTTCTTTGTAAAAGGACTTACCGTAGGTGGCGTAAAAGGTTAATTAAATTTATATAAAAACCTAAACATTATAAGGAGATGTGATTATGAAAAAGACTATATCTTTGTTTATTGCTCTAGCACTTTCAGCCTCGATGATAGCTGGTTGTACAAGCTCATCGACCCCACAGGGAGGGACTTCTACTTCCTCATCTACCGAAGAAGAGATTACTACATTAACTTGGTACATGTCGCTTAACCCAGTAGCAGAGGACACCGACCTTGTTATAGAAGAGCTAAACAAGTACACACGTGATAAAATAGGCGTAGAAATTGATTACAAGGTTCTAGCTAACCCAGATTACAAAGAAAAAATGCCTAACATTATAAACTCTGGTGAGTATTTTGATATCTGCTTTACTGCAAACTGGACAGCAAACTACCTACAGTTCGTTGGTAAAGATGCTTTTCTGGATATAAAAGACCTACTCCCTGAATACGCATCTGAAACCTATGAGTTTATCCCTGAGGCTATGTGGAAAGCTGTAACTGTTGATGGCGGTATCTACGGTATTCCTTCATACAAAGAAATGGGTGTCCAAGGTGGCTTTATCGTAAATAAAGATATGGCTGATGAATATGGTATCGACCTAACACAGGTTAAGACTATACAGGACTACACAGAGGTTCTGGCTACTGTAAAAGAAAAATCTGACGAAAAAGGTGTAGAGGTGATAGGTCTTGGACATGTTAACTCACTTGGCTGGCAACTGGTTAAACCAATCGCATCTGTTGGTGATAGCCTGAACATGGTCGGCGCTGTTAAAATCCCTGAGCTAGGACTTTTTGATGAGTACGACGAGCTAGAGGTATTTAACCAGTATGCATCTGAGGATTATAAAGAGTATACAACGCTGATGTATGAGTGGAACCAAGCTGGCTACCTAGGCGGTGACCCAGTGCAGTACGCAACTGATATAGCAAACCGTGATAATGATATGAAAAACGGAAAGCTATTCTCTTACTACTACCAACACGCTCCAGGTGCTGATATTGCGCTACAGGAGACATATGGAATAAACATCGAGTATATACCACTTACCCAACCAGTATTTAAAACTGCAAGTGGTACAGGTGGCATCCTTGCAATTTCCTCTGCTTCTGAGCACCCAGACAAAGCGCTAGAATTTCTAAACCTACTTAATACAGATGAATATGTTGGAACACTAATTCGACATGGTATAGAGGGCATTCACCACGAGCCAGTAGGCGAAGATCAGGTTGATAAAACTTTTGGTGGAACTCTTACTGAAAATGGATATGACGACTACACACATGGCTGGCAGTTCGGTACTGTTTTCAACCAGAAATGGGATGTTAGTTATCCTGATGATATTGAGCAGATTATGCTTGATTTCAACGCAACTGCTATAGAATCTCCATACGTTGGTTTCTCTTTTGATACAAGTGAGGCTGGACCTTATCTTACATCTCTGAGGAACGTAATAGCGGAGTACAGTCCGTCCCTTGAGGCTGGTATGGTTGACCCTGAGATTTATATCCCAGAGTTCCTTGACGAGCTAGAAAAGAATGGTGCAGACGAGCTTATTGCTGAAATAAACGCACAACTAGCAGATTTCGAATAAGACTATTACACTCAATTTTAGGAAAGGGGTTGTCATATATGGCAGCCCCTTTTTTGCTAACTAATAAAGGAGAAAACAGATGCAAAACAAGCCAAATATTATATTTATACTCGCTGATGACCAAGGTGCGTGGGCTATGCACTGTGCTGGAAATGATGATATAAAAACACCAAACCTAGATTTGCTGGCTAAAAACGGCATAAGGTTTGAAAACTTTTTTTGTGCCTCACCAGTTTGCAGCCCTGCCAGAGCATCTATTTTAACTGGTGAAATCCCCTCCCAGCATGGTGTGCACGACTGGATAAGGGGTGGCAATGTTGACAGGCAAAACCTCTCTGCCGAGCTACAGTCCTCTGCTGTTTTTGCCAAAGAAGACAAAGCTATTAGGTACTTAGAAGGGAAAACCACATATGTCGATTTGCTTAGACAAAACGGCTATAACTGTGCACTTAGTGGAAAATGGCATCTAGGAGATAGCACAACACCACAACACGGATTTCAAAACTGGTATTCCATCGCCAGGGGTGGTTGCTCATATATGAAACCTGACATAGCAGCAAATGGTGAGGTGTATTTTGAGGAGTGTTATGTTACTGATTTGATAACTGATAAGGCTATATCATACATAGATGAACTTTCCATGGAAGATGCACCCTACTATATAAGTGTGCATTATACCGCACCACACGACCCATGGGACGCTGACGAGCACCCAGCTGAGTTTATAGATATGTACAGGGACTGCGAATTTAATAGCACACCTGACCTTGCCATTCACCCCGACCAAATTCCCTCTGCACCTACTGGCACAGGTGAGGAGCGCAAGAGACTACTGCGTGGGTATTACGCTGCTATCACCGCAATGGATGCAGGCATTGGTCGTATAATAACAAGACTCCAAGAAACTAATCAGCTAGAGAACACAATGATAATCTTCACTGCTGATAATGGCATGAATATGGGGCACCACGGGATATGGGGTAAGGGCAACGGCACTTTTCCTTTCAATCTATACGACACATCTGTAAAGGTACCATTTATTATAAGCTACAAGGGCAGTATCAAGGAGGGTTTTGTAAGTGAGAGCCTGTGTAGCCACTATGATATTATCCATACATTTAACGAGTTTTTATCACTAGGTGGCAAGCTTCATGACAAACTACCTGGAGTTAGTTTTGCAAATATACTAGGAACTGCCCAAGAGTTTGATAACCATATAATAATTTTAGACGAATATGGAAACAGCAGAATGATTCGTGATAAAGAATGGAAGTATATTAACCGCTTGCCGTATGGTAAAGAAGAACTTTATCACATTGCAGCCGACAAGGACGAAACTACAAATTTAGTCGATATGGCCGAGTACGAGCATATTAAGACTACTCTAAGGGATAATCTGACAAAGTGGTATGCAAAGTATTCCGACCCAAATGTTGCTGGAATAAGCGAAAGTGTTTATGGCTTCGGTCAGCTGTGCAAGGCAGGCATATACTCAAACGGAAAACAGGCATTTGACACAATCCCAAAGACAAAATAGTGCATTAAATATAACACGAATAAGGATTAACTCAAAACTGCTTTGGTGAAGATTTTTCTATTTCTTTAAGGCTTACATTGCAGAAACTGAGTTATAATGTAGCATGACACAATTTAGGTATTAAGAACCCAAATATTTACAAGAATGGAGAATTGCTATATGAATTTTACAAACACTTTTTATTGCCCCCACATAAACGAACTAGAGGAGCAGCGCAGACCTATCGTGGAAAAACTCCGAGCAGATTTTTACTATTTGATATCTGGTAAAGCGAGTGATGACGAAGTAGAAGAGTATATTACAGAGCTTATCAACCAGCCATGTTATTAAAAGAAGGCTTATGTGAGCATTATCCTAATTTTGGTAAAAGCAATATAGATATGTATTTAAACAAATGCAATACGATATGATTTATTAGGTGAAAATTAAAATAACCACCTGTTTTTAATCCAGTTGTGAGCAGTTTTAAGGAAAAATAAAAAGCACAATGCCCACAATAATAATTAATATTACAACAACTATTATCACAGCTTTTGTCATGGCTGCACCTCCTATAGACAAAGGGCGGCTATCATTGATAACCACCCTTTGTGTTGATTTAATGACATAGGTGTATCGGTATAGCTTTTAAAGATACGTTCATCCTATATTACATTTTATCAGAAAAATTTTCATTTGTATATGTGCCCAAAGGTACATTTTCTAGCTTATTTTTTAGGTTCTGCACTGCGTTTTTTGTAAAATATAAACCCGCCAGTTGCTACAACCAATACCATAACAAGGATTATGGTAACCATGTGGTTTGACTGCTCTGCAACTGCAACTGCATTATCCTCTGTGCCTGCAAATGCCTCTGGCTCAAATCCGCCTGTAGGTGGAGTAATCTCCATTTCAGGGGTGTCTGTGGACGGAGCAGGAGTAACAGGTGCTATAACCGTTGCCACAGGTGCAGTTGGGATTACATCACCACCTGTTTCGGGGTTTTCAGGCATTGTGGAGGTAGCTGGAGCTGTGTTTCCTTTATACTCCTCTGCAAGCAGTGATAGCGGCCAGTAAATTCTGCCTGTTTCTTTTGCGAGTGCTTTTCCAGCAGGGATTACTATGTCCTCTCCACCGTTCCACTCGATTACAAGTGCTACGCCGTTGGTGCGAAGTGCCTCCATTACTGTCCAAGACATTTTATCGAAGTCATTAGCGTCTGCTTTTACGGTTTCGCCTTTATTTGCTTCTTCTATTGCTTCTTTTACGTCCTGCCAGAAACGGTACTCGTCGTTGCTGTCGCTTGAGCTACTACCTGATGAACCTGTACTGTTTCTGCTCCAGTTAGCTGTGATTGTTGCGTCATTTGCCATCATAACAAATTGTGTACTGTTTGATGAGTTGCTGTCAAGTGTTACTCCGGTTGCTGTCCAA
>CAYJFF010000067.1:0-16509 GCA_964369345.1 uncultured Oscillospiraceae bacterium | reverse complement strand
AGGGACAATCTGCTATTGTATCCAGTGGGTTCTTGTCTGCACAGGGTGTTTGCGAGCTGATAAAATCCATGGAGAAAGACCTATACAGCGAGCAAGAAAAGTACCACACATTGTATCCTGTTAACAAAACAACTAGGTTCTCTGATAAGAACATAATAGCTACTGGTTTTGCGCCTGTAGACGGAATAATAGTTGCTGACAGGAATGGAAAACTGCACTTCTGCGCAAATATAGTATCAGAAGATGTGTTGCTAGAGAAATGCAAAGATGCTGGACTTTCTGCTGAGGAAACACAGAAACTAGCATGCGAGTTCGAGCGAGTTTTTGCACACAAAAAATTCAATGGTAGAAGTGACGTAATGTATAAATTCGAGGGTATAGGCTGTGTGTATTGGCACCAAAATGCAAAGTTTACACTTGCAGTTCTGGAAACAGCACAGAGGAGCTATGCAAATGGAGAAGACATTGCAGATATCTATGATGCGTACAACAAGCTACTACAGGGCTTTATATACAGGAAAACACCAGCAGAGTGCGGTGCTATCCCCATAGAGCCATACTCACATACATCTTTTGCGAAAAAGAGCGAGCAACCAGGCATGACAGGTCAGGTTAAAGAATCTGTTATAATGCGCCGTGGTGAGCTGGGCACAAGGGTAGTGGGCGGTAAAATGTCATTCGAGAGTGCGTTTATAAGAGCCGACGAGTTTGATGCTAGTGGCGAAATAAGCTTTACTTGCTATGGTGTGCCTTGTACATACAAAAAACAGGGCAAACAGGGTGTAGCTATCCATAGAGGTGGGCAAGTTTCCGCACAGGATACATACACACTAAGCACAGAGGTTAGCAACGCTATTTTTGAGAGAAAAGGCGAGATAACCAATATAGAAATATTTGTATAAGCAATAAAAAAGCGACTATCCCAGTTATGTTTGGGGTAGTCGCTTTGTTGTATTAAATATAGTTATTATCCTAGTTTTGTTCCACAGTTGCCACAGAATTTTGAGCCAGATGTTTTCGAGCCACACTCAGGGCAGAAATTTGGTATTGCGCCACCTGTGTTGTTTGCTGGTGCTTGCTGTGGTGGTTGTTGGTATTGCTGTTGTTGTGGTTGTTGTTGATTCATACCTGCCACCATATTCTGCGCCATTTGCTGACCCATAGCCATACCCATAGCCATACCAGCCATGTCACTAGCCATGTTATTGCCACCGTGACCACCCTTGGACATAGCGTCGGTCATGGCAATTTGCTGGTACCTGCCCATATCGCCAATCATGCTCTGAGCAGCAGCTTTTTCTGCCATTTTCTGTATTTCTTCTGGGTAGTTGAAGTTGGAAATAGCAAAAGAAGTTATAGAAATACCTATAGAGCGCATTTCCATATCGAGGTCGGACTCTATTCCCTGCGCAATCTCTCTAGCATTCACCTGTAGATTGAACATATCCTTGCCTTCTTTGGATATCCATTTCATCAGTAGCTGGTCAAGCTCAGATGTTATTCTCTGCTTAACTTCGTCCACAGTAAACTGCTTTTTAACACCAGCAACTTTTTGTAGCAATACATCATAGTCCGACACTTTGCAAGAGAAAGTACCGAAAGAGCGTATTGGCATACCACCTGGCAGGCCTGGCGCTGGGATAAGCACTGGGCTTTTTGTACCCCATTTTACTAGGATTTCTTTTGTGTTTATAAAAAGAACTTCTGCACGAATACCACTGTTAAAGCCAAATTTAAAGCCTTTTAGTGTAGAAAGGAAAGGTATAATTTGAGACTCAACCTCAAAATTACCCTCGTCACGGAAGATTCCTTCCACAACACCGTTGTATAGGAAGATAGCGTCTTGGCCTGGGCGCACCACAAGTCTACTGCCACGCTTAATCTCGCTATTGCTCCACTTCCAAAACAAAGTATCGTCATTAAACTCACGCCATTCTATGACGTTAGAAAGTTGGTTATCAAATAATCCCATAATAGTGCTCCATTCCGTGCCACAATATCGGCACGATTTTAATTAAAATAAAAAAGTGAAAAGTGAAAAGTAGGTCTTTCACTTTCCACAATCATGTTATGAAAAAAACAAAAAGTAGAGGATGATAAGTGCCAGTATACCAAGCACAGTAGCAATAGCAATCTTGAGCGCGCTCTTTGGATACTCTCCCTTTACCTCGCCAGTTTGCCCGTTTATAAGCACGTGGTATATCTTTTCTTGGTATGAATATGGTAGGGTGTATATCGGTGTCAATATGTGTTTGTAGGTTTCTTTATCAAACTGTGGATTGACGGATATACTAGCTACTCTATCATATTTTTGTAGCACTTCATTTTCGATTAATCTTAGTAACTCTTTTTTCATCTTCTCACGAGAAATATCGTGTGCAGAGTCTAGTGGCACAGTAAAGCACTCTGCGCTAAAGCCAGATAGATACTGAGGCGAATAAGAAACAAGTAGCGATGTGTTGAAATAGTCCATTTGGCTTAACAAGTTTTCTTTTAGCTTGCTACTAGCAGGTACGAGCACATCGTCAAAAGCATTTGCGATATGTCCACTTACCCTGTACCAATCAGTTTCTATACGTGTTTCTCGCTCACCTTTGGAGTTTTTGTACTCAACAGTTTTGTCTATGCCACCCTGTGCTGTATAGCGTCCGTGAACATAGGCGTCAAACGTCCAGTATGGTATGTATATACCCTGTAGCTTATCTTGCTGGTATAAATTTTTTAGTGCAGATGGTGCCCAAAACCTCCCAGAAACCCACTTGGAGAAAATAACATTTGCATTTTCTCTGGTTATTTTGAACGGAACAACACCATCGGGTAATAGTGCATCCTCTTGCTTTTGGGAGAGCACATACTGCGAGCCACAATATGGGCACGAAGTAGCGGTGCTAGTTGCATCTATTTCTACCTTTGCACCACAACCCGTACACTCCATGGTGTGGGAGGATTTCTCCTCCACACGCACAGATGCACGAGCTTGGTGTGTCATTGTATGTTCAATAATACTGCTTGGGTCATGGTCTATCTGTACAGATGTTTCGCAGTTTGGGCATTTTAAAGTATGGCTGACAGGGTCAAATTCCATTACACTACCACAGTTGTCACAGGCATACTTTTTACCCATATATTATACCCCCAACTTAGCTTTTAGTGCAGCTAGTTCGTCGGTTACATCGCTATCTGCAGCAGCAGGAGCAGCGTCATATTTGCTCATCAAATCCTCTGTTGTTGTATCACCCTGGTTAAGCTCGGACATAGCCTCAGCCTCATCAAGCATACGGTTAGCTTTTTGCTCCATTCTGTCAAAAGCAGAGAAAGAGTCGTTAGCGCCATCAACACTACCAGCGATATCGTTGATGCGTTGTTGTGCTTTTGCAACAGCCATTTTAGACTTGATAGTAGATCTTCTTTGCTCAAGAGTCTCTAGGTCTTTTTCTAGTTTGTCATACATGTTGCGCATTTTTGCAGAGTTGTTTTTGCATGTTTCGTATAGAGATGTAAGAGTAGCTTGCTCAGCCATTTTTGTCTTTTTCATGCCTAGGAACTGAGTAGCGTCAGCCTCGTTACCAGCAATAAGAGCTTTTTCTGCATAGCTTTGTAGTTTTGCAACCTCTGCTTTGTTTTCTTCTAGGTCACGCATAGCTTGTTTCTCGCTAGCCATAACAGCAGCAGTTTCAGCTTTTACTTTTCCCATATCACTTTGGATATCACGTACACATTGGTCAATCATTTTCTCAGGATCCTCTGCCTTGTCCAGTAGTGCGTTGATGTTTGCAGACATGATATCTGCGAATCTTTGTAGAATATTAGCCATTTTCGTTTCTCCTCGTTTAAATAAAATTTTTTTGCATACTCCCCGACTAATATTATAATATAATTTGTTATAATAGTCAAGGAGTAGCACTGTAATGTTAACGGTTTTGTTAAAATATATCACTAACTACTTAATAGTCTATATACTGGTATTAATAATTTATTAATACGACAGCAAAGGTGTTTACCTAACATTGATTATATGGTATAGTAAGGTTTATATTGGTTTGACCAACAACATCTAGTGCAGGGGGGATAATATGAGGATTTTGGGGATAGACCCAGGCTTTGCTATTGTTGGCTATGGGTTCATTGACTATAAATCTGGCAAGATAACTCCAGTGGACTATGGTGCAGTTATTACACCAGCAGGTATGGATTTTTCTAAGAGACTGAAGATAATATATGACCGCGTGGTACTGATGATAGAAACTATGAAACCAGATGCTGTGGCAATAGAAAAGCTGTTTTTTACAACAAACCAAAAAACAGGCATAGACGTAGCACAGGCGCGTGGTGTTATTTTGCTAGCGGCAGAGTGCTGTGGTGTGGATATATTCGAGTATACACCACTGCAAGTAAAACAAGGTGTGGTGGGCTATGGCAAGGCAGAAAAAGCACAAGTTATGGAGATGACAAAGCGTATATTAAAGCTTGAAAAAGCTCCAAAGCCAGATGACACAGCAGACGCACTGGCTATTGCTATATGCCATGCACACTCTGGCAACTCTGCACTACTTAGGTATAAAAGATAAGTTACATATATAGATATTTGGAGGGGAAATGGCCACTTATATGGAGTTTGCCAAAAAGCGCAAACGTAATAGAGTAAAAAAAATGATAAAACGCACAACAGTATATATGATTGTTGGCGTGTTCTTTGTGGTGGTACTTTTTGCATGGATGATAGCTGTGCGCCTAAACCTAGTTGGCGAGATAGAAAACGAGCTAGCGTCATACCAACCAGGGTCGGGATATCCCGTGATACCAGAGGATATGGGTGTGCAGTATATGGTGCAGATGGGCACAGATATAGCACTTGTTACTGACGGCGGTAACTACATGTACAACACCAATGGTGCAAAAATGTTTGTAGACCTTAACAACTACAGTCACCCTGTTACTGTGGGGTCTAGTAAGCGTTTGCTAGTGTACGACCATGGCGGTAAACAGTACAAGATAACATCCAAAATAGACGTGATAATAGATAGCGTGACAGAGGAGCGTATACTATGTGCTGATATAGCAGAGAATAATAACTATTTGCTAGCAACAGAAAGTAATGGTGGACTTGCAGAAGTTGCATTTTATAACCCTGTTGGTGATATGCTGTATAGATGGGAAACGCTAAAAGGCTATATATACTCGGTGCTTGCATTTGATGATAGCGAGGGTTTTGTGGCGATATCTATGAATAGCGAAGATGGTAGACTGTTTTCTACATTGCATTTTCATATTTTTGGAGAAGAGATGCATAATAGTGAAGTAAATATAGGCGATGAAATAGTGTTATCCATAGCACAGAATACAGAGGGCAATATACAGATAATAACCGATAAATCGCTGAGAGTATATACAAAAAAAGGCGATGAAATAGCAACTACACAGCTGGGCGTAGATATAACAGATTTCGAAAACTCACACGAGGGGCAGATGATAGTAGCGTATGGTGACTACCGTGAGAATGAAGGCGTGACAGTGGATATATATACATCAAAGCTTGAGAAAACTGGTAGCACAGTATTGCACGAGAATGTGCTGGAACTGAGCTATAGCAATAACAGGTTACTTATCTTGACCGACCACGAGCTATACCTTGCAGACAAAACATTATCGGAGGTAAAACCACGTGATGTGCAGGACCTAACAAATGTCGAGCTTATCGGTAGCTATTATTATGGGTTAACAACACAGGGGCTAGATAGAAAATCGCTATAATATGGGCGTAAATAACTAGATTTGCAGAAAGGAATATATATTATGAGTATAGCAATAGATTTAGTAATAGTAATAGTAGCGCTTATAATAATTTTTAGTTGCTATGTTAGTGGGCTGATATCCTCGCTGATAAGGCTGCTTGGAACTATAGTAGCGTTTGCGCTTGCATTTTTTCTCAGTGCACCAGTGGCAGATTTTGTGTATGACAACTACGCATATGACGAAATGGTACAAATGGTAGCAGAGAATTTGCCAGATTTATCTGCGCTTGAGGTATCCACAGAGGGCTTACCACTGAACTCGCAAGAGCTAAATGAAATAATATCACACGTAATGGGAGAAATGGGGCTGGAAATACCAGAAGACTTCGTCATACCAGAGAATTTGGACGAAATAGCGCCAAGCCTAGATATACAGAGCAACGAGGAGGTGGCGGCTACTATTGTAGACCAAGTAGCAAAACCGATTGTGCACACAGCAGCAAGGGTGATAGCATTTGTGGTGCTGTTTATAGTGTTTGGTATACTGGTAAAACTACTTAATTTCTTGGGTAAACAAGTGAACGAGATACCACTAATAGGCTCTGTGAACAAAATTGGTGGTGTGGTTGTAGGCGTGGTAGAAGCAGCAGTTTTTGCATATATCGCCAGTATGGCACTGGTAATTATAGTCAGTATTACAGGCGGTATAGGCCCTCTAACAAGCGAGGTTCTGGACAATACGTATATTTGCAATTTTGTGTCAGGAACAGACTTTGTGGCGGTCTTTGCTAGCATAATATAGTCGTTGTAGTCAGTTTTGTTTGTAGAATATGTGATTTTTTGTGTAATACTCGCATATTTTGTTTGTGCATATGTTTTTTGCTGTTGTTCATATTTTAGCAAAAGGTTTATTGTATAATTTTATAAGGATAACTGTACTTGCTTAATGCTAAGTTATGCTTATCTCTTTTTTATAAATTAAACACCGTTTTGGCGGTAGAATGGATGATTATAGATGAATAATAAGATTTGCACAAGATGTAAAAAAAGAGTTGCTGTTGTATTTCTTAATAAATATGAAAATGGCAAAATGGAAATGGAAGGCCTATGCCTAAAATGCGCCAAAGATGTCAACATACCAGGCTTTAATGACATGATAAAAAACATGGGTATCTCACCAGAGGAGCTAGATGCCATAGTAGACCAGTTCAGCGAGCTTAGCATAGACGATATGAACGAGCTGTTCCAGCAAGGTGGTGCTATGTCCATGCCCCTGATGCACAGCATTATGGGTGGTGATACAGACGATGACGATGATGATGACGATGGCGACAGCATTGATGACGTGATAAGAGCGCTTGATAAAATTGACCGCCCCGACATTAAAGACATATCGGAGGACAGGGGCCCTGATAAAAGATATGAACTTACATTGGAGGGTGACTACGATGACGATTCTTCGATATATGAAGTTTCGACGCTAAAAAAGGTTGATGACGATGATGATATTGCAGTAACACAAAAAGAAAAAGCAGAGCCTACAAAATCCAAGAAAAACCCACACCCCAAACGCCCAAAACTAAAATTCTTGGATACATTCTGTACTAACCTTAACGAAAAAGCAGCAGAAGGCAGAATGGACCCAGTGATTGGTAGAGATAACGAGATTTACCGTGTTATACAGATACTTAATAGACGTACAAAGAACAATGCTTGCTTGCTTGGTGAGCCAGGTGTTGGTAAAACTGCAATAGCAGAGGGTATTGCACAGCGCATAGTGTCTGGCAATGTGCCCATGCGCCTTGCGGATAAAGAGCTGTATTTGCTAGACCTCACTGGGCTAGTAGCGGGAACACAGTTCAGGGGACAGTTTGAGAGCCGTGTAAAAGGGCTTGTAGACGATGTTAAAAAAGTGGGTAATGCACTGCTGTTTATTGATGAGGTGCACACACTTGTGGGTGCTGGCGACAGCGAGGGCAGCATGAATGCTGCTAATATCCTAAAACCTGCGCTATCACGTGGTGAAATACAGGTTATCGGCGCTACTACATTCAATGAATACCGCAAGCACATAGAAAAAGATGCAGCACTTGAGCGTCGTTTCCAGACTGTCAAGGTAAGCGAGCCAAATATAGAAGAGGCTACACAGGTTATTCTTGGTATAAAAAAATACTACGAAACATACCACCGTGTTACAATATCTGATGATATGGCAAAGCGTGCAGTGGTACTCTCAGAGAGATATATAAACGACCGTTTCTTGCCTGATAAAGCTATTGACTTGCTTGATGAGGCTTGCTCCTGTGCGGCACTTGCTAACAAAGATATGGAAATGTACGATAGTTTTTATGCAGAGAAAGTAAAGCTAGACGCTGAGATAGAGCGCATGGAAAAAATGACAGCACCGGACTTTGAGAAACTTGCTATCAAAAAATCAGAATCTGCACAACTGAGCGAAAAGCTAGAAAAACTAGCACCAACAGCGCTTTACTCACCTGTGACAGACGACGACTTTGCAAGAGTTATAGAGCTGTGGACTGGTATACCAGCAAGCAAAGTGCGTGAGACGGAGGGTGCTAAGGTTGCAAAACTAGAGGAGCTATTATCCGAGCGTATAATAGGACAAGAAAATGCTGTATCCTTGGTGTCTGCTGCTGTACGTCGCTCACGTATACGTCTGGATAAAAACAAACGCCCAGCATCGTTTATACTTGTAGGACCTACTGGTGTGGGTAAAACTGAGCTAGTAAAAGTGCTTAGCGAAACACTATTTAATAACATAGAGCCACTTATACGTATGGATATGAGCGAGTTTATGGAGAAACACAGCGTTTCCAAAGTTATCGGCTCACCTCCTGGATATGTGGGATATGACGAGGCAGGACAGCTAACAGAAAAAGTCCGCAGACGCCCATACTCAATAGTGCTGCTAGATGAAATAGAAAAAGCACACCCAGATGTTATGAATATATTGCTACAGATAATGGACGAGGGGCATATCCGTGATGCACAGGGTAGGGATGTTTCTTTTGAAAATGTAATACTTATGATGACATCAAATGCTGGTAGCGAGAAACAGAGCAGTGCTGTAGGCTTTAATAGACAACCACTAGAAGTAGCTAGTAGTAAGGCTATGGAGGGTCTGCGTGCATTCCTAAGACCAGAGTTCCTTGCACGTGTGGATGAAGTTGTTGTGTTCAACCCACTAACACAGGATAACTACAAAGATATAGCATCACTGATGATTGCAGATATGACAAAAGCACTTGTAGAGCATGATATTAAGTTCAGCGTAGCAGAAGAAACACTGGCTTGGATAGCAGAAAAATCACATGGTAGCAAGAATGGCGCGCGTGAGATACGTCGTGTTATCAGGAAAAATATAGAAGACCCTATTTGCATGATGATTGCAGAAAAAGGTGATGAAATGCCATCACTTGTGACTGTTGTTATAGAAGATGACAAGGCAGTGCTAAAAACCGACTAATAGCGCATAATTAAAATTAATATAAAAGAGGGGATAGTAAGAATTATGGATTATATGAATTTGTATGAAATCTGGTGCGAGAAAGTAAGCGAAAAAGAGCTGTCCGACGAGCTAGCAAGCGTAAAAGGCAACGTGAGCGAGATAGAAGACAGGTTTTACCGTGACCTTGAGTTTGGTACTGCTGGCTTGCGTGGCACACTGGGTGCAGGCACAAACCGTATGAATGTATACACAGTTTGTCGCTCTACACAGGGGCTTGCAGATTACCTAAACAAACACTATAGCGAGGCATCTGTTGCTATTGCGTATGATAGCAGAATAAATGGTAGCTTGTTTGCAGAGCAGTCCGCACAGGTACTTGCTGCCAATGGTATAAAAGCATATGTTTATAAAGAGCTAATGCCAACCCCAGCACTATCATATGCAGTACGTGAGCTAGGTTGCAAAGCTGGTATTAACGTTACAGCTAGCCACAACCCAGCAAAATATAATGGATACAAAGCGTATGACCATACTGGCTGCCAAATCACAGCGGAGATGGCACAAGAAGTAACAGCGAATATTGCAAATACAGATATGTTCACTGGTGCTAAGAAAATCTCCTTTGAGCAAGGTGTAGCAGAGGGTAAGATTGAGTACATAGATGATAGCTTGGTGGAGAAATTTATAAACCGAGTGCTAGAGGAGCAAATAAACCCAGGTGTCTGCAAAGATGCTGGGCTAAGACTAGCTTATACACCACTTAATGGTGCTGGTAGACGCTCTGTACTAGCTACACTAGATGCTATGGGTATCACTGATATACACATAGTAAAAGAGCAAGAGATGCCAGATGGTAATTTCCCTACTTGCCCATACCCAAACCCAGAGATAGTAGAGGCACTAAAGCTAGGGCTGGAGCTTGTGTGCAAAGTAGATGCTGACCTGCTACTAGCTACCGACCCAGACTGCGACCGTGTTGCTGCTGCTGTTATGGTAAATGGCGAGCCACGTATATTGACAGGTAACGAGATGGGTCTGCTGATAATGGACTATATAGCTCGCTCCAAAATCGCAAATGGAACAATGCCACCACAACCAGTGGTAGTAAAGAGCATAGTTTCTAGCCCAATGGCGGAGGTTATAGCAAAAGAACATGGCATGACAGTAGTAAACGTGCTAACAGGCTTTAAATATATAGGTGACTTTATTGCTACACTGGAGGAACAAGGCAAAGAAGAAAACTTCTTGCTTGGTTTTGAGGAGAGCTGTGGTTACCTACCTGGTGGCTATGTGCGTGATAAAGATGCTGTTGCTGGCTCCATGCTTATCTGCGAGATGGCAGCGTGGTACAAAGCACAGAATATGCACCTTGGCGAGGCTATGGACGCACTGTATGAGAAGTTTGGTTATTATCTTGCACATGTTGACAGCTATACATTTGAGGGTAGTGACGGTATGCACAAGATGAATGATATCCTTGCTAGCCTACGTGAGAAACCATTTGTAGATATTGCAAGCTCTGCTGTTGTTACATATAACGACTACAAGACATCAAGCTCTGTTACTGCTGGTGTAGAAACAGTTATTGACCTACCGTCAGCAAACGTGCTAGAGTACGTGCTTGATGATGGTAGTAGTGTTATAGTAAGGCCATCTGGCACGGAGCCAAAGCTGAAAATTTACTACTCTGTAAAAGCAGATAGCAAGCAAGCGTCATTAGATAGACTAGCTGTGCTAAAAGAAGTACTGGAAGAAACTCTGGGACTAAAATAATTTTATGATAATGGCTCTGCCACTAAGATTGTATATGCAATTTGTAGTGGTGGGGCTGTTTTTTTGCGTACAAATTAAAATTTTTGAAAATAATATAGCAAGACATAAAAAAAAGCTGGAATTTTGTCGCATTTTGATGTATAATTATATGGACTATTTATATAATTAAATTACATAGCATATAAGTAGAACACAGCAATAAACTTACCAACGAAAAGGATAATTATAAATGAAAAAAGCTTTATCTATTGTTATAGCAATCTCTATGCTACTATCTGTGGTAGCATGCTCAAAAACACCGGACCCACCAAAGGAAAATATGGTGGCAAGCTCAGCACCTATAGACTATTTTACTGCCGATAAATCATCAGCTAGTAGCCAAATAAATCCAGAAAGCCCCTCTGCAAATGTTGATAGTAGTTCGCAAGCACCGTCATCGAGTAGCTCACAAGTACCATCATCGAGTAGCTCACAAGCATCGTCATCGAGTAGCACACAAGCATCATCATCGAGTAGCTCACAAACACCGTCGTCGAGTAGCTCACAAGCAGTATCATCGAGTAGCACACAAGCACCGTCACAGAGTAGCTCACAAGCATCGTCAAGTAGTGAGCCAGAGGTATCATCAAGTAGCACACCAGAGGTGGACGACTCACCAAAGGATAGTAACTCGGCTGAGCCACCACCGGACGAAGTACGCTCTGTGTGGATATCCTACCTTGAATATGGCAATATGCTAAGAGGGCAGAGTGCCAGCCAGTTCAGGAGCAATATGTCAGACGTGTTTGAAACAATATCGGACTATGGACTGAACACGGTAGTTGTGCATGTGCGCCCATTTGGTGATGCTATATATGACTCGGATATTTTCCCAACTTCGTATATCTTTGATGGCACAGAGGGCAATATAGGTGATGTACCATTTGATGCACTGCAGATAATGGTGGAAGAGGCAGATAGATATGATTTGCGTATAGAGGCGTGGATAAACCCATACCGTGTGCGTAATGATGACAGCAAGCCAATGGCATCTGATAACCCAGCTATTGAGATGATGAGTGACGGTAGCCGTGATGTAATAAAGTTTGGTGAAACTATAACTTATAACCCAGCAAGCGAAAAATCACAGGACCTAATAGTGGCGGGCGTTGCCGAGATAGTAGAGAATTATGACATTGATGCTATACATTTTGATGACTATTTCTACCCCACAACGGACCCAGCGTTTGATAGTGCAGACTACAACGCATACCTGAACAGTGGCGGTAACCTGTCGCTAGCAAACTGGCGTAGGGATAATGTTACAGACCTTATCCGCAAGGTGTATAACGAGATTAATAGCATAGACCCCAGTGTGGACTTTGGTATTAGCCCACAGGGCAACAACGATAATAACTACAGTATGCAGTATGTAGATATACAGGAAATAGTGGACGAGGGACTAATAGACTACCTGTGCCCACAGATTTATTTTGGGTTTGATAACGACATATGCCCATATGCAGAAACTACAGATTTATTTAACGAGATAGTGCGTGGCACAGATGTAGACCTGTATGTGGGGCTTGCTACATTCAAGTTTGGTAATGTGGATACATGGGCTGGTAGTGGCAAGAACGAGTGGCTAAACACTACTGATATCATAGCACGTCAGGTAGAGTATGCACGTACAGTGTCGGACTACGAGGGCTTTATACTATACAGATATGATAGCACTTTTGCGCCAAGTAGCTACTATGGTAGTAATTCACAGAGCAACCAAGCAGAAACAGAAATGGATAATCTGAAAGATTTATTAAACTAAGCGTTTTGGAGGATAGGGAATGACCCCATGGCAAAAAAATAAAAAGTTAATATTTACGCTAGGTGTGGTATATTCCCTGATAATAATAGTAGCAGCTATATTAGTGAATACTTTTGGCGACCAGCTTACTTTTGAGCAGGATAAGTCCTCGTCGCAGAGTGTATCTGATATGCAGAGTAGCACTGTGTCATCTACTAGCACGTCTCAGAGCACAAGCTCTAGTAGCTCACAATCTAGCTCGCAGAGCGGAAGCCAGAGTAGCTCTCAAGCTGCAGTAACACCACCCATTACAGATAGCTCGGTTATTACACCCACGGATGATAATAGTGATTTTATACCAAGCTTTAATAAGCCGCAGGATATGCGCGCAGTTGTGCTAGCACCACAGGTGGATTTTTTGGTAAATGGAAAAAGTGAGCAATTACTTACAGAGGAAATAGACACAGCAATACAAAATGCTGTCAGCCTGTCCATGAATACAGTTATTATACAAACCTCAAATGAAAATGGCGTGGTGTATCCGTCTGCATATTATCCACAGCTTGCACTAGCGTTTGACCCACTGGAGTACGCTATAAAAACAGCGCGTGCGAGTGGCTTATATGTATATGTGGAGTATGACTTGCTAAAAGTAACAGCTGACGAAACAATAGCACAGCCAACACGTGTAAATAATAGCTTGCTTGATGAAGTTTTCGCTGAGCTATCTGCTTTTTGTAGCACGTACAAGGTAGATGGCATAATGCTGGATAGCTACACAATACCGGACACAGACCAGAGCTATGCTTATTACCAAACTGACGGTATGGGTATAGGGTATGATGTGTATATGGAATACCTAACAAAGCGTGTAGTGGAGCTTGCAAAAGAGATAATATACACAGAAACTAGGGGAACACAGGTAGGTATACTTGCACAGCCAGTGTGGGAAAATGCTAGTAACAATGAACTAGGTAGCAACACAAGCATAGCTACCACCATGCTAACAACAGGCAATGCAGATGTTAGGCAGTGGCTGGAAGATGGCATAGCAGATTTTGTTATGGTACAAGCGTTTGGCTCGCAGACTGACCAAAGTATACCTTACTCCGAGGTAGTGGGGTGGTGGAGCGATATTACAGCTATACACTCCGTGCCTTATTACATTATGCATAGTGCAGATAGTATAGCTACACAAAAAGTGGGCTGGGCAGAGCCAGACCAAATAACAAAGCAGGTAATAGAAGCACAGGAGCTAGTGTGGTATGATGGTAGTGCGTTTAGTACGCTGTCTGCATTGGTGGACAACCGTGACGGCGCAACTGACACGCTAGTTAAGTATTATAATAACGAGATAAGCTCGGACTATGTGCTAGCAGAGCTTGAGATGTCACAGCCACAAAAACAAAGCTACGAAACATACGAAACAGTGGCGACATTTCAGGGTGCTACACTACCAGGTATAGAGGTAACTCTAAATGATGTACCAGTGCAGACGAATAGTAGTGGTTATTTCTCCGTAACAGCAGAGCTTGAGGCAGGGGATAACACATTTGTTGTAAAGTCCAAGGATAAGGTTTTTACATACAACATATACCGCATTGTAAAAGTCATTGATGAGATATCACCAACGGGCAACATAACAGTTGATGGCGGAATGAATATCACAGTCACAGTAACTGCGTATGATGGCGCAAGTGTTACAGCGACACTGGGCAGTGATAGCATTGAGCTAGAAAAAGCAGAGGACTTGGATAATTTCGAGATGCCAGACGATACCTCGTATGTTATATATACAGGTACATTCACAGCGCCAGATGCTACCACAGAGCAACAAGCACTGGGTAATATAAATTTCTCTGCAACATTTGATGGTATTAGAGAAACAGAAAAAGGTGCATATGTCACTGTTAATAAGCGTGCAGAGCTTGGCTCCGGTGTACCGATAGTAGTAGTGGCAAATCAAGCAGAAACATTCCCGATAGACACACTGGATGATTATTCCAGCCCCGACCATTACCCACTGCCAAAAGGTGCACTGGACTACACAGTGGGCGATGAAATTGTATATAATGATGGCAATGATACATATAGATATTACAGGCTAGAGTCTGGGCTACGTGTATACAGCGATGATATAAGCGACACAGATGACGAGCTGGAAACGCTAAGCGATATCAACGGTATGGCTATAACAAACAATGGTGATACAACCACTGTGGAGCTAGATATGAACAGCAGTGTTAGCTATACTGTGAACTATACAAGTAACTATATATCATTTGATTTTCATTATACCGACAAAGTGCCAGCAGGTATTGATAATCTCACAAAAAACCCATTGTTCTCGTCTGCTACGTGGGACGGTACAGAGCTAACGCTGGAGTTTAGGGAGAGAGATGGTATTCTTGGCTATACAGCGGACTATAGAGGTAGTAACCTAAGCCTAGAATTTATAAACCCACCTAGCTCGCTAGCAAATGCAAAAATAGTAATAGACCCAGGGCACGGTGGTACAGACCCTGGTGCTCTTGGTTTTATTTCTGGCAAGCACGAGAGTTATATAACAGAGCAAATTGGTCTTAAACTTACATCTGTACTACGTAATGTAGGTGCAGAGGTGCTATACATAGATATTAGTGGAGATGAGCTTATAAGGCTGGACGAGCGTATAGAAATGGCAGAGAATTTCCAGCCACATATATACATAAGTGTGCACTGCAACTCTGCTTTAAACAGTTCTGCCACTGGTAGAGAAACATATTATTTCTATCCTTTCTCGGAGTCACTTGCAGATGCCGTCAATGACGGTATGATTAGTGGCGCGCCTGTAGACCGTGGTGTTAAGTTTAATAGATACTATGTAACAAGGACATCACACTATGCGTCAGTACTGGCAGAAACAGGCTTTATTAGTAATAATAACGAGTATACACGTCTGTTAAATAGCACAGTGCAACAAAATATAGCAAACGATATTATGAGCGAGCTAAAAGGCTACTTTAGCAGTCTTTATGCTGGTAGTTACCCTACAGGCACACAGGTTTCTGGTGAAGTTTCCAATGTTCCCGTTACTTCTATCAACATTGTAGGTGGCGATATAGAGCTGAGTATAGGAGAAGAAAAATACCTAGACGCCGACATAGTACCTAGCAATGCTACATCTAATGGTATTGTGTGGAGCTCTGATAATAGTGCAGTAGTGACAGTATCCACAAATGGCTACCTAAAAGCTATAAAAGCTGGTGTTGCCACAATAACTGCAACGACATCTGACGGAAAAGTGAAAGACACCATAGAAGTGCGAGTGAAAACAGCACAGGTTATAGCAGTGGCGAGCGTTGATATAGTTGATGGTGATATTGCACTGGGTGTGGGCGAGAAAATATCGCTGACAACGGATATCAAGCCTAGCAATGCAACAAACAAAACGCTTGTGTGGTCATCGGAGAATGAAAGAATAGCAACAGTATCCAGCAGTGGTGTTGTAACAGGGGTTGCACTGGGTGATGTTGTTATAAATGTAGAGTCCGCAGATGGCAAAGTGGGTGACTTCATCATTGTGAATGTAGAAGTGCCCAAAGTTGTGCCTGTAGAAAGTGTCGATATATTAGGTGGAGATATTACACTGAATATCGGTGAAGAAAAGTCGCTAGTGGCAGAGATAACCCCAGAGAATGCGACTAACAAAACAATTGAGTGGACATCGAGCAATGAAAAAGTCGCTACAGTGTCCAGCAGCGGTAAGATAA